>JAGQXH010000387.1 GCA_020436695.1 Lewinella sp.
TGCCTGGCAGGATATCCGGGAATGGAAGACCTCCAAAAAAAGTGAGTCGGTTCTAGCTTCCGCTTAAGACGGGTTCACAACTAAGCTAATTACAAGAGGGCATGTTCTTTTCTTTGAGTTGAACATCATAAGATCAACTCCTGATCGGCAATTTCATGTAAGATATAGACTAATCCGAAACCGTACCATATCCGGAGTTACGTGCTCTCTGAGCGTGTGTTTTTTTACTTCAAGTGCACTCGGAGCGTGCTTAACTCCGGTTTGGGTAGTCCGCAGTGGTCGGTGAAAATTCACGTAGCTACCCATTCCAGGATCAGGCTGAGAACTTTCACCCCAACAACCACAGTCCCACCATCAACTGCCCCATCGTCACCAAAAGCGGCAGCAGCACCCCAAACCGGCTCGACTGGCAGGTTTTCAACAACTGAGTAACAGGCTTATGCCCAGGGTTTTCCTGCAACAAAGTCTTCAATCGTTCCACCTCAGATCTCGCCAGTGCCGCTTCCGAAAGCCGAAAGATCACCCCTTCGGACTGGTTTGGGCAGTACTGTTGTTCCAGCAGTAGTCCACGAGCATAAAGAGCGTACATCTGCCGACGCAAAAAGCTGTCAAACACCATAAGAACGACTAATCCAAGGGCCCCCAGCAAAACAAACAGGGCATTATTCAATTGCACGGCCAGGCCGATCGCCGTAAGATCCAAAGTACCAAAGAAGGAAAACAGTTGCAGCCGGGAGGTGCTGAGGCTGTTGGTTCGGGAAAAGATCTCTTTTAGTTCCAGCTCGTGGTAGGGGGCTAAAGCCATGTCTGATGCTTTTTTGGAGACTTGAAGTCTTAAATATAGTACAAATGAGCTATGTGTAATAATTTGATGGGCGAGGTATGCAACTTCGCTTGGCTAAAAGTACTCCATAACCATTGGCGAATCATTCACTTAGAACTTCATAGTCAATTCCTTAGGAAATGGTCAAATCATTCTTATCACTTTCAATTTCGGCTAACAGCAATAGTGCCCAAAGTGAGGCTTTTAAAATTGCAGGTTCCTGATCTCAAATATAAATATTCTTTTTTCGCCATAAACTGAGTCATTGCTAAGTCCCTCTTGAGTTAAAACGATAGTTACTTTGTCTCTCGAGTTTCCGTCCAAGTCAATGATTATTTTTTTTCCGAAGTCCTTACCACGGGTTTGAGAGTGCACATGATTAATTGCTGGTAGAAGTGAGTACTACCGTTGCCCAGCCAGCCACTTCTGATAAGCCGCTTTTCCCTTAGCAAACTCAGCGGCAGTACTGTAGAAATGGTGAGAGCCATCACCGGCTTCCACATTTAGCACATAGTATAGATTATCGGTCTGCGCGGGATGTAGTGCAGCTTCAAAGGCAGACCTGCTGGCGGAACCGATCGGACCGGGAGGCAGGCCTTTTATCTTTCGGGTATTGTAAGGATGGTCTACCTCCACATCGCTTTTATGAATGATGCCGTCCCACCGGCCGAGTAGTTTGGCAATGTATACATTGGTTGCATCTATACCCAGCGGGATGCCCCGTTCGAGCCGGTTGTAGATCACCGATGACACTAAAGTCCGTTCACTATCTACTTTCGACTCTTTTTCGATGAGACTGGCAATGATGACGATCTCCCGCTTGGTTTTCCCGATCCGTTGTGCCAACTCATCCCATTCCGGTTGCCAGGTAGCGTTAAACTGCTGTACCATTTTGGCAATGACCGCTTTTGGCGTTGTTCCCAATTCAAACTCATAAGTAGTGGGATAAAGATAGCCTTCCAGGTTAGTGGCCTGAGGGTCTATATCCCGGATCAGACTGACATCATCCATCATAGCCAGTACCTCTTTTTCGGTCACGGGCGGTTCTGTCGGAAACTGGGCAGCGACACGTTCCGCGATCTCGAACCGGGTCCAGCCTTCGGGGATCGTGAGGGTCTGCGTACGTTTTTTCCCATCCTTTAATTGCTCCAGTACCTCAACCGGACTGATCGGAGAAGGGAACAAATAATCCCCTGCTTCCAGTTTGGCATTCCTTTTGAAAAATCGCAGATAGATCTTGGCGGCCAGGGGTTCCTGAATGACACCCTTATCCTCCAAAATTCCAAGAATGCGGTTCGAGGCTAAACCCTGATCGATCGTGATGTAAGTATCGGCATTTTGATGGGTTACCGGCGTATGAAGGGAATGATACAACCCAAAAGCAGCTCCTCCGGCCAGCAGGGCCATTAGCAGGAAAAGGGGTAGTAGTCGACGGATGAATTTCATATTAGGGTACATTAAGATGCAATGAAAGCATAAACGATGGATGCGGTCTTCTTCTTGTCGCAAAGCTACTTTTCTCTGATCTTTCCACCAGCGGGCAAGTCAAAATTGCTTTGGGTTTTAATGATTCCAATAATTATTTCTACCAACCCATGAAATTTTTCTCCTGGTCCATGAATGATCTCTACCCGGGATAAAGAGTAGAAAATCCAATAAATAGGGCAATAACATTTAGATAATTTTCTACAAAAACTCCAATTAAGCATCCTACTTTTTGGCATCGCCCCAAAAAGTAGGCAAAAAACGCTAGGCCGCTAAACTCGCTCCGCTCAAACATACCGGCCGGCCACCCGCAACTGACGAGAAAGTATGGGTACAGAAAACAAGCAGCTGTATTTTACTCAATAGCTTTGGTTTTTGCTGCTTTTCATTTCTCTTCTACACAATTCGCTTTAATGCGACTGCTCTAACCCTGGCAATGCCTATGTAACGACAGTTTCCCAATTTCTTTTACCTTAGTTTTGAGTTCATAAAAAACAAAACCTATGCAATCATCCAGACTGTTCACTTTTTTAGTCCTTTTATTCTCAACCATAAGCCTGACTGCACAGGATCTTACGCCCGCCGATCTACTAAAACGCAGCATCAACTACCACGACCCTAAGGGTAAATGGGGAAAAATACCCCTTTCTCTACAACTACGAGAGACGAGGCCCGGCGGCCCGGATCGCATGACAACCGTAGCTATCGACCCGAAAAAAGGCCAATTCGAGCTGGACCAAAACCGGAACGGCGACCAGATCGGTATCCTCATAAAAAATGACGACTGTGTGTTCACCCTCAACGGAAGCAACGATATCAGCGAAGCAGACCGGGAAAAACTGCGTCTGAACTGCGACCGGGCCAAAAGTATGCGCAACTACTACACCTACCTTTGGGGGCTGCCCATGAAATTGCAGGATGAAGGCACGATGCTGGGGGAAGTGAAGCGCACTACTTTTATGGAAAGGGATGCCTACAGCCTGAAAGTAATGTACGATCCGGAAGTCGGTTCCGATATCTGGTATTTCTATTTCGATCCCTCCACCTACGCCCTGATCGGCTACCGTTTTTATCACGACGAGGCCGCCAATGACGGAGAATACATTACGCTGGAAGGTGAGGCCCAGTTGAAGGATTTTCGCCTCCCCAAACAACGGAAGTGGTATACACATAAAGAAGATAAATTTTTGGGCGAGGATATTTTGGAATGATCTTGTTGGTGCACGATCTAAATCATTCCAAGATCTCCTCAATCGCACGTTCCAGCAATTCATCCTTTCCCGATCTAATGCCCGTGATGGTAGGACGTAGTTCAATATCCGGCACGATCCCAACCCGTTGCGTTTCCGTACCGTCCGGATAGTAAACGCCGATGCCGGAGATCATGGTTTGCACACTCCCCGGTAGCTGTATGCGAGAGACATTGCCGTCGGCAGCGGCCGTAGTGCTTCCGATCACCAGAGCATCCGGTGCTGCCCGAAGGGCCATCACATGGTATTCGGCACTGCTTTGGGTAGTTTCATTGATCAAAACGACTACTTTGCCCTTGAAATAATCCGCATTGTTCTCCCCTACTTTTAGCGGTTCTCCGAAAGAGAAGCGTCCCGGTTGTTCCAGGCTGGTAGTAGTAAATTTTACAAATTCGGTTGGTTCGGGCATCAAATACTTCCCCAGGGTAAAAACGATGAAATCAGAGGGATAACAGCGGAAATCGATGATCAGCCCTTTTTTATGCTGAAAGTTCTCCATAATATCGGTGATCTCGCCTTTTCTGAGAGAGGCCGGATAGATATAGCCAATATTGCCATCCAGGACCTTGTGCGAGGAAATATCCTTGCGCCGAAGATCTATTGACCTCACATTTACCGCAGGCACTTCCTCCTGAAAAACGCCATCGGCATTTTCCAGTTCCAATTGAAGTGATGCATCATTGGTCCATAACAAGCGGCGGGCAATATCTCGCAACTGCGTGGGTTCATTGGAGGCCGGAGCATACGGCTTCCTTTCCGCTATGATCGCTTCCGCCGGACGGCCTTCAATTGTAGTGATCACATCTCCGACTGCTATTTTCGTATCAGCGGGCATTTCCTCGAACAGGCGCACTACTACCGCTTTACCTTCCACAAAATTCACTTCCAGTGGCAGGGTTCGTTCCCCCCGGAATTGATTGAGTACCGGATCGTTCTGCCAGATATTGGCGTGCGTATCCTGTACCTTTCCGATGAGTTCCAGCAAGATGAGCTTATAGGCCAGTTCATCATCTGCGGCTACCATTTTGGGAATAAAATCTCGCAACACCGCATCCCAGTCTTCGTCCATCAAATGGCGATAAGGGAAAAAATATTCGATCATATTCCAGTAGCGGAAAAGGGCCAGCAGTTTGACTCCGTCATCTTCCCAGTCCATCTCCCAATAGGATCTTTCGCCGCTAAAGGTAGGATTACCCACATAAGCACTGAATTCCACATAGTAGTGATCCTTCTTTCTCGCGGCGGTTATCAGCGGCACCAACAGTTCGCTCAGCTTTTTGGACAGGCGTTTTTCATTCTTTATCCATTCCGTTTCGGCGGCCAGTTTAACGGAGAGATCTTTCCTGTCGGCTTTATCCACTTTTTCCGGCGCTCCGAGGGCTTTGATCAAGTCGGCCAGTTTATCTTTAAAATCCTCTTCGTAAACGGCAGGCAAAATATGGAACAACGAATTATCCCAATTGTACTGACCCCGGGCGATCTCCGGGTGATAATATTTCACAAAGCCCCAGACCTTACCCAAAAGATAGAGATGCTCAATTTCCGTGATGCCGAGTTTTTCGAATTGGATATGCGGTCCCTGAGCATATGATGTATCCAGCTGTGCAGGCGGCTGTGCACGCTCGATTGGCTGAAGGCTTTGAATATCTTGACCATCGATCATCACCCGAAAATCATCGAACCAGACCTTTCCCTTACCCGTCAGCATCCCAGCCACATGGATGACATCCGCCTTAGCTTCCATTGGAAGCTCAATGCTATATTTTTCCCAATCCCTGGTACCCTGGATGTTCTGGTCTCGCATATCGGCGTAGGCAATTGCAGCCTGTTCTCTCATTAAGCCGATGAGAAGGCCGGCAGTTCCTTCCACTCCTTCCAGCTTCATATAGCCTTCCAGGGTGACCGTTTCTCCATTGAAATGGGCCGGAAGGGCATAAGCTATACTCCCGAATTCTCCCTTATCCGTAGAGTTAATCGATAAAGCATATTTGCCGGAATGAACGGTTTGAGAGTCTTTTTGCAACAGATAATCCCCCTGTGCGAGCCAGTTATCGGGCAGATGGCGCAGCATGGTTTGCTGTTCGAAACCAAGATTGAATTTAGGTAGTTCATCCTGAGAGGAGCAGGACAGACAATAACACAAGATGGAGAAGAGATAGAGCGATCGTTTCATTCAGGTGCTTTTTGCGTACCTACAAGATAGGGGTTTATCGTAGAATATGCCTTCTTATCAACGGCACTTATCTATTTGTTAACCTTGTAGTTAGAGGCGTACCTTGCCAATGATCGTTTGCAAAAGTTGGGCGGTGTCGGGCATTTCGCTTTTTAGGTACTTCAAGCCTTTAAAGCAAAAATTGGTTCCGCATTCAGAAAACTGAGTAATCGCTTCATCCGAAAAAATAAGAAGGACCAGAGGAAGTAAATTCAATTGCCTCACTCAAATTTCAGATATTCAGAAAAGAAAGGCAACACTTTGGTACTTATCCGTTCGGCGATCCGATTAAGATGATCTCCTTCATAGCTTTCATATTGATGTTCGATGTTGTAGGATTCCAACACCTCATGCAGTTTTTTGGTAGAGGCGCTGATCCCGCGATCCTGTAAGCCTGCATCCATGCCGATAGCCGTCAGTTTTTTCAGATTACTGATATACTGGTCGACAACATACAGGGTGCGATTGGCGGAGATCTTGGCCGCTATCTCCGGTCGCACTTCCCCATCGGCAAAAGGCAGGTCGAGATAAAAAGGCGGATTATTAGGGTTCGGTGCCCAAGCCGCCGCGGAAGCCAGCGTGGCGATCACGCCGAAACCGACCTTTTCCAATTCATCTACTTTTGTCACAGCCTCTACACTTTTCGAAAATTCGGCATTGACACTTGACATCGTCCCCTCCATACAACAGGGACTCAACAGATAGATAGCCGACCAGACTTCCGGATATTTCATGCCCAACCGGATCGTACCGTATCCTCCCATAGAGTGCCCCGCCAATCCCCGACTGGCGGAACCCGGGATCGTTCGATAATGCGCGTCGATATAATTGACCAGTTCTTTGGCCACAAAAGTCTCCCAATCGCCGATAGTGGCTGAATTGGAATACATGCTGCCGCGGAAGCGATTGTAGGCATTGGGCATTACTACGATCATTTCCTTGCTTTGTCCTTCAGCTAAGGCCGCATCCAGTACTTCGTGCAGGTTGATCCAGTGATCTTCCCAACCAAACCACTGGCTGTCATTGTCGGTGAAGCCGTGCAACATGTAGAGCACGGGAAATCTTTTAGTGGGTTCGGATCGATAAGCCGGCGGCAGATATACCGTCACCTCTCGTTCGGCCGGGTCGTTTACCAGATTGCCCTCGATGGCGTGACTGTAGATACTGATCCGCTCTTTGGTGCCATTCTGGGCATTAATGACGGATGCGGATAGGAGCAATAAAAAGAGTAATGATGCTATTTTCATAAGTATTTGAATGATGGGCCGTCAGGCCTCTGGTAAGTTTTCAAATATAAAGTTTATTTAACCAATGCCTCCCACAATACTTCCACCGGATGCAGGGCCCGTCGTTTCGTGCCGTCCCATATCTGATGCCGGCAACTGGTGCCCGGAGCAGCAATGATCACCATTTCGTTAGCATCACGCAAAGTCGGGAATAAGACCAGTTCCCCGATCTTCATGCTCACTTCATAATGTTCCTGCTCGTACCCAAACGAACCGGCCATCCCACAACAGCCCGATGGGATCATCTCAACGGTATAATTAGCCGGTAGACTAAGCACCTGCGCACTTCGCCCTACTTCACTCAGGGCTTTCTGATGACAATGGCCATGCAACATCACCCGGCGTGCCTCCTGCGTAAATTGTTCGGGATGAATGCGCCCGGCCGAAGTCTCTTCTGCCAGAAATTCATCGATCAGCAGACAATGTGGCGCCAGCTTGTGCGCTTTTTTCTGCTCCTCTCCCCGCAATAACCGCAGATACTCGTCGCGGAAGGTGAGGATAGCCGAAGGTTCCAAACCCAGCAGCGGTGTCTGCTCACTAATGAGGTCTGCAAAATGGGCTATATTCATTTCCGCGACCCTGCGGGCGTGATCCAATAATCCTTTGGAGATCGCCGCCCGGCCGCTTTCGGCGTGCCCGGTCATTCGCACGCGATAGCCCAAAGCCAGAAGCAGTTGAACGGCCTGCTTTCCCAGTTCAGCTTCATTGTAGTTCGTAAATTCATCACAGAAAAAATAGATTGTCCGGCCATTGGGCGTTACAGGTTCCAAACCATTCCCTACCCTTTTCCACCAGGCCCACCAACTCTCCCGGCTGATCTGTGGTAAGGATCGTTCAGCAGCCACACCCAACAGTTTTTTCATCCACCCACCGGTAAGCCGGTTCTTCAGGAAGAAATTACTCAATTGAGGCATGCGGCTACCCAGTGCATTGTATTGGTTAATCCGGGCAAAAAACTGGTGCCGGAAAG
>JAGQXH010000388.1 GCA_020436695.1 Lewinella sp.
TCGATAGTACCTACTGGCAATGTCTGACTCAAAGCAGCCATCCCATTAATTTCGCTTTCCAGATCCTGAATACGGGACCGGTAAAACCCACCAAATTCGCCCTCCGTGGATTTTATGATCAAGAACGGGAGCTCGTCTCCCTCAAAGCATTCCGGGATTCTTCGGGTATCTGGTACCCAACTTATGATTACCAGGTGCACCAGGAACCGGGCCCCCGGGATTTTACTATCCAAGTCTCCAAACCTGCACACCTGGGTCCTGAATTCTCGCTCATCCGCATCGGCAGCAGCATGCAACTCGTACCTCAAAGCGTCTGGATCGGCCTCGCCGGTGAATGCCTTGATCAGGCCGACTGGGAGGTGCACCAAAATCGCCACAACCATCGCTTCCTCCTGGATATCGTCATCCCCGATTGCTACCTGAAGTGCCTCAACAACGTAGCCGACGGCTTTGAATTCGAAGTGGCCTTTTTCCAGTAACTTCTTTATCCCAAGAAATGACCAAAGCAGTTGAATCAAAGATACCTCATCAGGCTTGGCGGGTTGGGGACCAGCCAATTTGGTGGGGGCCCATACAGGCTCGTGTCCTCGTGGGAGCCGGCACTATGGGAGGGATTAAATTCTGCGATGGCTTGATCCGGTGGATCAAATGGAAGAGGAAAAAGATTTTTTGCCCACCCTTCCGCTTTCGCGGTTCCCTCACTTGTCGTACTGTCGTACGCCACCCTGGGGGATCGTTCGGTCCTTCATCGGAAAAAGGGACAGAAATAAAAATTTGAAATTTAATCGTCCATTCTTTTACGTCACCCTTTTGCCCAAAATGGGGGAGTGACAGAATGGTAATTCTGTCACCCCCCCATACCCCCGGGCATATTTTTTTTCAGACCGTGGAGGCGCATTGCATGCGTCTCTTAATCCAAAATAAATCCATTCCCATGGTGAATTATCATACCCCTAACCTCCCTACAGCCGAACAACTCCAACAGATCCACCAGCGGGCAGACCGCAACTACAAGTACAAGCTGATCATCTGCCTAATGCAGGAGGCCGGCCTGAGGGTTACCGAAGTAGTGCGCCTACAGATCCGCGACTTTGATTTTGAAAATAAGGTCCTCACCGTACGAAGCCTGAAAAAGCGCAAATCGCAAAAGGATAAACTGCGCTTCATCCCGCTTACGGATAATGTCATCCAGGCGTTTGCCCAGTACTGGTCCAAACTCAAGGATCACTCCGCAGAGGCTTATGTTTTTCCAGCCGGCCGCGGCTCCTCTAAACCGCACCTGGATCGCCGCAGTGTCTGGCGACGCATTAAGAAGTATAGCGGTCAATCGGTACACCCGCATATGTTGCGGCACCACTTTGCAAGCAATGTCGTCAGCAAAGGAAATGATATTAAGGTAGCCAAGGAACTCCTGGGCCATAAAAGTGTGAAGACCACGGAAATCTATCTGCATATCCCCCAGCAGCAGCTCCGCCGGGCAATCGATAGCATTCAACAAAAAGCTTCTTTCTGGCAACGGCTCTTCGTTCCCCCAAAAGGTACACCTTCGGAAATTCCGATCACGCGCACCCGAACGGGACTCACTAAATTCCACGTGGGCCGCAAGCAGGAGATTGCTGAACTATACGAACTGGCCAACAAAAAGGTAAACACGCTCCTTGTGGGCGAACCCGGCATCGGCAAAAGTCACCTCCTGGACAACTACCAGCAGGGCAATATCATCCGCATGGATGAATTCCAATACCCCAAACGTTTACTCGGTGGCTTATTGTTAGAACTCTTCGACAACGATAAAGAGGAGATCCTCAAATTGGTATCCCGCACCGAGTCCCGCGAACAGTTCGAAACTAAAGTTGCCACCCGCGAAAGCATCAAGCGTCTCTGTGAGATTGCCATCGAGGTGACCCGCGAAAAGGAATACACCATCGTCATAGACGATGTCACCAACATCACCAAATCGGGTGTCCGCATTCTGGAAAACTTCAAGAATCATTTCCACATCATCGCCGCCGGCCGCCGCGTCCGACTGGAATACCGCACGGCCTTCTCCAATTTTGAAGTCATCGAACTCACTCCCCTACCCCGTCCGGAATCCATCACCCTCATCGAGCGACTCAGCTCTTCCTTCCAGGATCGCATCGAGGATTTCGAATCCTACAAAAATCGCATCTGGGAAGACACCCAGGGCAATCCGCTCTTCATCATCGAAATGATCGAGCGCCTCGCCAAAGAACCGCGCATCACCGTCGCCGCCACCGAGCGCATCAAACACACCGCCTCCAAAAATGAAGTCGATTTTACGGTCATCCTTATCATCTGTATCTCGTCCCTCATGGGCCTCCGCTACATGGGTTCGGAATTCGGTGAGGACGGCGGTGCCTTCCGCCTCATCGGCGGCCTCGCCCTGGTGTTCGCCATCTTCGCCCGCCCCATCTTCCGGTCCCTCAAACGTAAGTGGTTGTGAGTGACGGTGCTGGGTTTTGGGTATTAGGTACTAGATACTTCCTAACAACGAAACAATTGAACCATGAAACCATCGAACAAGCCGCTTTGGCCATCACAGCATCACAACATCACAGAACCACAGCATCAATCAAATCATCACAGCATTATATCATCAAATCATCAATATGAGAACTTCTAATCATTTAGCCGGCGGCCTCGTCATCACCGGTTTCTGCTCCGCCCTCTGCGGCCTCAACATCTTCAGCAGTCCCCAGTCCGTGATCGTTATGGCCATAGCCTCCCTGTTGCCCGATATCGATCACCCCAAGTCCATCATCGGTCGCAGTCTAAAGCCCATTGCCGTAGCCATCAACCGGCGATGGGGGCACCGCACCATTACCCACAGTGGCGTCGCCCTCGTGAGTTCTACCTTTCTGTTTGCCCTCATCGAGAAACTAATTTCGGGTTCCAGTCCCCTGGCCATCTTCTACTTCTTTGCCTATTTCTCCCATCTGTTATTGGATATGATCACCCTCATGGGCGTGCCCCTACTCTACCCTTTCAGTAAAAATCCGTTCGTGATGCCGGCCAACCCCAAATGGCGCATCCGCAACGACGACCGCCGGGCGGAAACTATCGCTTTCTGTCTCTTCCTGCTGGCGGCCCTCTTCATGCGACCGCTTTTCGAACAGGGTTTCTGGACGACTTACAACCGCACCTTCGGCACCCTCAAACATGTCGTCAGTGAATTCCATAAAGCGGATGACTTGTTAGAACTGTCCTACCGGGCCCGCGTCGGCACGGAACCGGTCTCCGGTACCGGCTACTGCCTAGAGGTGACGGAACAGTACGCGATCATCCTGGAAAATGGTCAGTTCAAACGCCTGGACAAGGAATCTATGGTGCTCCACAAAGTACTACCGCGCCACACGGGACGTAAGTTTGTGTTGGAATCGCTACCCCTCCACAATGTTTCGGTAGATAGCATGAATCGACTAATTGCTGGCCAACTGATCGCCGAACTGGATATCAGCAGTCCCCTATCCTTCTTTATTCTAATGAATGGCCACACCACCCAGCAAAAGCGCCTGCGGGAAACTTATCTCAGCGACCTGCTATTTATCAACGCTCCCGATTCTATACCGTCTACTGAAAATACTATAGCCCCTTTCTTCTACGAACCCAATCCCCGCATTCCCATCCTGCAAAACAAACTGGAACAGCTCCAACAAAAAAATCAACGCGCCATTCAGCAGATCACCTCCCGCGAATATGAGATCCAGTCCCTCAAACAACATATCCGACGCGCCACGGATCTGCCCAATCAGGAACGCTGGTACCGGCAACTGGAAGCGCTCCGCAAATCCAAAATCCCGACCGTCGATCGCGAAACGGAACGCCAACTGGTCATCGAGATCCATCAGCTCCAACTCCAGGAAACCCGTAACAACCAGAAACGACAAGCAGAACATGCGGCCAAACTGGCCCGCCAAAAACCGCCGCCATCCGGCATCATCGGCCCCGGCATCTCCGGACATATAACTTTTATCACCATCATTTGAGAAAGGGCGCTCGTGTGTTTATGTATTCGCGTGTTTATGTTCCCTCTAACCACCCAGGTATTCAATTGAACTATGAATCTTTAATCTATATCATCATGAAATCAGTCATCATTTTCATCTCATTCATCAGCTTTATTCCATCAGACCATCCAGCAATCGAGCCATCAAACCATGAGACCATCGAACCATCCAGCCATAATCACAGCATTAAATCATCACAGCATCAAAACATCCCATCAAATCATCACAGAATTAGATCATTAAATCATCATTTAGACACTCTTCCCCCACCCCCCGTCCTCAATCAATCCATCGACACCTTCTACGCCCGGCAAACCCACCTTCAGCTCCTCGAATTCCGCGAATCCAAAAAAGGCGAATGGCTAAAATTCCTACCTAATCTCGGCATCACCTATACCGTTACCGGGCAACCCCGGCCCAGCATCAGTCTCTCTTCAGGTATCCTCTATCAGGTCAAAAAAGCCAAACAGCAAAGAGCGACTAAACGCCAGCAAATCATAAAAACTCAGCTCCTGGCCGCAGAAAAGGCCAAAAGTCAATTGACGGATCTGATTCTCCAGTATGAGCAACTAGAAATGGAATACCTGACGCAACAAAAACTGTTCGCCATCGAAAAGAATCTATTCTTAATAAAAAAGGATGAATATGAACGGCAGGAAATTGCTCCTTCGGACTTTCTCCGTGCGAAAAAAACATTTCTCCTGCAACAACAGGCAATTGAGCTAAAAAAGCATCAAATGGATAGGTTGATCTCAACCATCAAGCTACATTGTCACTTCAAATAGCATTAAGACAACATAATCGCTTAACGTGAGGTTTGGCCTTAAAGAGCAGAATTACCATGAGATAAGCATCACTTTTCTGCAAGCTGTCGATGTTCGATAGTTCAATGGCCCTATTGTTAATCGTTTCCCTTGATTAGCCATCCAACAGTCGAGTCATTGAACATCCCTAACATGGATTAGGGTTTTCACCTGGTCATGGCTCTTACTTGACGACTCGAACCTTACGTTAGCTTAAAATAGGAGTTAACATATGGTTACGGGTGGTGACAAACAATTTGCTACCGTTAATCACCAATATCCTTAAGGCAACGACAGGAGATTCCATAGTTTTTATCAATAACTCCCCTGCTTACCTCTCGGCTCCGAAATACGTAGTACCAAGCTAAAGCAGGATTTTGATTGTTTTCTGTACTACTCCAAAAACCACCCCAATCACCTTGCCTTTCGAAACTACCTTTAGAGTCATTACGAAAACCGGCCAAGCGTACGTTAAATCTACTACTGTCTGACTTGATCAATGCTTCGTAAGCGGCTTTTGGGTTAAAGCTATCTTTTGGACCTTTATCAAACAAAGTCAAAATTGACTCTTCTTCAAATTGCTTCATCAATTCAAACCATTCCTCATCCGAAGGAAGTCTCCAATTGGGAGGACAGGCTTTTTTCGCACTTTCCCAGTTGTATAAACGGCCATATCCTTCTTCTTTGTCGGGCTCACCCTTGTACACCCAACATCCTTCTCCCGCATCATAATCTAGATTTTCGGTCATCCAGGCCTTTCCATTCATTTCTACTATTCCATATATTTTCATATCTCTGGGATCCATAAAGGCCAAGCCATCTTTCAAAAGCTTCGGAGCTTTTTTTCGAATGCTATCTTCCTGTTCAATACGAGTGATCTGCATTAGATGCTTGGCGAGCGTACTTTTTTTCTCCAGTTCTACTTTGGCATTTTCGATCACTTTTTGACCAGATTTTGCTTTATTAGATTGTTGAACGGCGTATATCAGCAGCAGCACCACTAATCCCAGGGCAAAAAATATCACCAGCCAGGTATTTCGCTGCCGCATTTTACCTTTTTCAATTAATTCCTGCTCTCGCTTTAGACGTATCCTTTCCTGTTCTTCTGCCTCGCGCTGAGCCCGTCCCAATTCCTTTTTGCTCTCATCAATCAAAGCCAATAATTGCTTACTAGGCCCAAGTACTGATTGAAACCGGGCTATATATTCCAAATCCTCTTTATTGAACCGGCGATTGGCACCAATCTCTTCGTACATCTGATAGATGGATGCTGCCTTCCGACGGGCTTTCGCTTCCGATGAAGCTTTATTGAAGACCTGGGCCGCCAGTTTATCGTGCTTGATTTCGTAGCGCATGTTAATCTAATTGATTGAGGAGACGAAGGCGGTTAAACTCGGTTAAACAGTAGTCTAATATCCGGGGAGTGATGTGCCGTTCCGGAGGAAGTTGGTCCAGGCGATTTAAAATCTGTTCCCGGTCTAGTGTTCGTTTGGTCATTTCATCCGTTACCAGGGTGAAAAAAATATCCAGAGGCAAACCGTGAGGGTCTTCTATCTTGAATTCCTCTTTCAGTTTTTTTTCTATTCCTTCCAGTTGCTCATCTAGAAATTCTGATAAAACGTTTTTCATTTCTCCGGCGTCTTCGGCTAGTTGGATGTCGAATATCCGGCGACCGTTATTTTCCGAGGCTCGCCGGTAAAGGTGATCCAGATAGACTTGCAGATCTGTAAGATCTACTTCGCGTCTTTCATCGCTGATATTGTTGATTATTTGATGGGCTATGGCTTCTGGCTGTGGTAACTCAATCGCGAATTCCTGGGCTCCAAGCGTTCCCTCAATCACCTGAAGTAGTTGTCGTTCCCCCATTTTTTCGATCCGAAGTCGATTGTCAAATAGCTCTGGAATGACCAACTCGAAATGTGAAAGCCAGGCTAGATATTCTTCCCTCAATACCAGGATCACCCGACAAAAAGTTTCGGATTGGAGCAGCTGGCTCAATTGCTCAAAGAATAGCTTTTGTTCCGTTTCCGGATCGCCTTGAATAAACAGTTCCTCAAATTGATCAAAGATGAGGTAGACGGGAATGTATCGGGTCCAAAACAGTTGCGTCACTCCTTCTTCTAGAGTGGATCCCGCCGGTAATTTTTTCCCTTTAACTTTTAGTTGCTTGCGGATCTCAGTAAGGGTGGCAATTGTTAGATCCTCACCGCGACGAATGAAGAGTGGATTCCAATCCGTATCTCCAAAACGATTAGTCAGACCGCAATTGATAAGGCTGGTCTTTCCGGTTCCCGAAGCTCCGTATACCAGTAGAAGCTTGGCCGATTGGATCCGCTCGTACAACTGTTCGATTTCCCGGTCCCGGCCGAAGAAGAGATGGCGATCTTCTTTTCCGTAAGGATCAAGGAATTTGAAAGGGCTTCTTATGACTTCCGTTTTGCTCATGTTATGCACTAATATCTTGCAAAAAAGTGTCCACTTCCTCCTGGATCAATTGATAATCTTCCATATCCGGTTGGATCGTCAACACATCAATGCTGTTTGAGGAACCATTTTGACTAGCTCGGTTGATATTATAACTTACATTTTGGTATACATAGGAACCGTTGCCCAAATATTGTAGCGCATAGATCATTGGGGTGTTCTTCCCCCGGCTTTCTCCGAAGGCCGTTTTGTCCAGGTAAAATGGTGATAGATTGAGATATTCCTGAATCCGGTGCTTTTCTTCGCTTCGCCGGGTTAGTAATACGGAATGACTATTGATGTAGTCCTCCAATGAGCGAGGCCGATGTTTCAAATAGGTCTGAAAAGGCACATGAAGATCACCGATCATGTGTTCGAATGGATTAGCAACTGCAATACGCCCCGGGTTGATGATCCGAATATCTTTCACCGTCAGAAGACTGAAATTGACCAGATCAGCAGCTTGAACGAGCAAATCAGTTAAGACTGATTCACACAAATAACAAAGCTCTTTTACCTCATCAGCATGAATATTTTCCGTTGATAGACGCTGACGGGTAGATTCTAAAAAACGATAGTGATCGAAAGCAACATTGCCGGGTATTATCCTTTCTGCTATACTTTTAAGATCTGGAAAAAACCATTTGACCGCGGGGCTTTCCAGCTTTTCACATATCCTTTGCAATAGCAGTAGATAGTCATAATTCTGCGAATTAC
>JAGQXH010000389.1 GCA_020436695.1 Lewinella sp.
CAGGCTGCCGATGTAACGGATAACTCCAACGTCTGCTGGCTGGATGTACTGATCGAAGACAAACTGCCTGCCTACTGCTTGCCGCCGGCTGCTGCAGCCATTGATTGTGACAAACTGCCGTACGACTTTGATCCGCTCAACTCTGAGCAAATGACCAAACTCTTCGGTACGGCCTCCGGTTCTGACAACTGTCCCGGCTTCACCGTTACCGAACTTACACCGGTCACGGATGGCCTGAACGATTGCGGCTACGGTAAGCTGGTTCGTCGTTTTCAGGTGGCCGACGGTAAAGGCCTGACCTCTACCAATAAGTGTGAGCAGATCATTACCGTTAAGGAACAGCACAACTATAAGATCAAATTCCCGAAAGACGCTTCAGCCAACTGCGGCATCCCACAGGTGGATACCGTTGAAGTGAAAGAGCTCGGTTGTGATCTGCTGGCCATTAGCGTGAAAGATGACAAATTCACCGCCAGCGGCGACGAATGCTATAAGATCTTCCGTACCTACCGGGTGATCAACTGGTGTGAATACGATGGTATTTCCGATCCGGTAACCGTGAGCCGGGATGAAGATTGCGACGGTAAACCGGGTGATGAAGATGTATGGGTGATCGTAAAAACGGTTGAAAAGACAGATCCTTGTACCGACTATTACGGACAGGCTCCTGCTTCTTACTACTCTCACGTGTGGTATGATCGCGACAGCAACCCGTTCAACCTGAAACCGGAAGCCGGCGTAAAAGGTAAAAATTGTGAATATGAGTCAAATCCTTACGGTTTCTGGAAAGAAGTTGCTCCGATCACCGAAAATGAAACGAAAGATACAGATAGCTATCCTAAGGGATATTATGGAAATCACTGCGACGATATGGCCAGCACCGGTTTCTGGCAATACACCCAGGTGATCAAAGTATACGACAACGTTAAACCGGTCATTTCCTTCCCGGTAATGGACGCCTTCTGCTCCTATTCTTCCGATCTGGCGAAGAATTGCCCGGCACCCGTAAGCATCAACTTTACCATTGATGAAAACTGTACGCCGAAAGATCTGACCGTGAAACTGATCCTGGATGCCTATAAAGACGGTATAACCGACGGCGATATCACTCATCTGCTGACCGGCACCTATCCTCATTACACCATCAAAGGGGACTTCCCGATTGGTTCTCATGAGATCCGGGTCAGTGTTAAGGACGGTTGCGGCAACCAGGCTGGTTTGGCTATCCCCTTCGAAGTAGTGGACTGCAAGGCACCGTCTCCGGTATGCATCAACGGCCTGGCCGTAGAACTGATGCCGGTCGTTCCCGCTGCTGATGTGGATGGTGACGGTGACAAGGATAAAGGTGCAACGGCGGTGTGGGCTTCCGATTTTATTGCCAGCCCATCCTATGACTGTACCGGAAGTGTAACTTACTCCATCAATCGCGTTGGTGAAGCAGTAAAACCTGATCAGACGGGACTGACCCTGACCTGTGATGATGATGCCAGCCTGTTGGTAGAGATCTGGGCCTGGGATGGTCGTGGCAACGGTGATTTCTGTGAAACCTACGTGCTGGTACAGGATAATGGGGGTAATTGCAGTGGCGGCACTGGCTCAGTGGCCGGTCTGATCGTAACGGAAGAAGACAACACCCTGCAAAATGTCAGTGTGGAAATGAGTGGTGGTTCATTCCAGACGATGAAGACCAAGGTAGATGGCTACTACCATTTCTCCGGTCTGTCTTCAGGTTATGATTACACCATCACGCCGCAACTGGATGCACAGCCGATGAACGGCGTTTCCACTTTCGATCTGGTGTTGATGAGCAAACATATCCTTGGTATCAAGGTCCTGGACAGCCCGTACAAAATGATCGCCGCTGACGTCAACAACGATAAAAAGATCTCTACTCTGGACGTTATTGCTCTGAGAAAGATGATCCTGAATATCGATTCTGACTTCAAGAACAATACCAGCTGGCGGTTTATCCCGGTGAAATACGTTTTCCCGCAACCTTCCAACCCGTGGAAAGAGGTGTTCCCCGAAGTGATCAACCTGAACAACGTACAGGGGCTGATGGATGATAAAGACTTTATCGGGGTGAAGATCGGTGACATTGACCTGAATGCTAAAGTCAACTTATTGACGGCTGAGACCCGTAATGCCAGAGGTTTGTTCCACTTGCAAATGACCGAGCAGACATTCATACCGGGCGAGGTATACCGTATTGCTGTGTCATCGGCTCAGCTTGATGCGGTCCAGGGCTTCCAGTTTACCCTGCAACTGGACAACCGACAGCTTGAACTGGTAGACATCGAGTACGGTATTGCTCAGCCCGGCAACCTGGGGCTGCAAGCTGTGGCAGACGGTCTGATCACTGCTTCCTGGAACAAAATGGGGGAAAACCGGACTACCGGTGAAGCGCCGCTGTTCACATTGGTGGTGCGTTCACTGGGTGACGGTCAATTAAGCAAAATAGTAAGTCTGAGCAATCGCCTGACTGTAGCGGAAGCCTACGACCATGAGGATGGACTGATGGACGTCGGCATTGACTTCCAGGCCGGCCAGGTGCTTACCACTAACTTTGAACTACTGCAGAACGTACCCAACCCTTTCCGGGAAACAACAACGATCCGGTTCTACCTGCCGGAAGCTGCGGAAGGAACACTCAGTGTGCATGATGCAACCGGAAAAACGCTGAAGCTTGTTCGCAGCGCCTTCACGCAGGGGCAGAATGAGCTGACGCTACAGCGTCAGGAGTTGCCGGCCTCCGGTGTGTTTTATTACAAACTTACTGCCGGTGAACATACCGCTACCCGGAAAATGATCTTGGTCGATTAAGACCGGATAGTCATAGTCGAAATGTGTTGAGGTGGTGTGGTGTATCTCGGATACATCACACCACTTCGCATTTGCCGTAGTCTATAATGTTATGTTGTTTTTTTATAAGGTAATTCCAGGCTTGAATTAAGATTGTTTGGAGAATAAAGAATATTTGCTTTATATTTGATGGAATTTTAGATGATCGTATTTACATACAAGATTACTATTCACATATCCCTTTATCATAGTACAACCTATAAATGAACGACCTCAATTAACCAATCATACACTTTCAAACACATCTCCCGTGATGTCGTTTTGCTTCGGATGCAGGGAAGATGTTCTGATAAACAAACACTACACTTAATCCATTTTTGAAAAAAACAAGGTCCCGGCATTACCTGAAAAGTGTGATGCAGGATTGTTTTTTATATAAGACGACCACTTATATCATTGTTTTTTACCGTTAAGCAAGCATTTTATCGTAACAAATCTACCTTCTCATGAAATGTACGACCCAAACGGGGCAGTATCGCCTACTGCCTTTCGTGTTATTTGTACTTGGGTTTATAGTCAACTTACCCTCGGTACAGGCACAAAAAATTGAAAAACTCGAACAGGTAGCCAATGGCAAGGCGGATAGCCCGCTTCCCATCGTTAACTGGGTAACCGGTAACGTCAACGAACAAAAGGCTCACTTCACCGAGTGCATGTCTATTCCTTATCACCTCGAAGTGCTGGATCTTACTCCCGGCGAGACCTATTGCGTGACCATAGGATATGATACCAAGCGCGGTGGTAAACACGCCATCGACTTTATACACGCTTGGGATGCCGATATCATCGACGCCCACTTCAACACCTTCGGCCATGTTCATGATCCATCGGTTTCCCCAGAAATGATCGACCCTCTGGCCAATACAGCGCTGGTCGGTATGGCGCTTCCTGAGGTTAAGGCTACTCTTCCGGCTCCGCAGTTCCCGCTGGCGGGTACAACCGATCCGATCAACCACTATAACGATAAAGTGGTTACTCCCGGCCTTAATTATATCTCCATCTGGAACGGTACTTTTGTCGGTGCGCCCTGTATCGCCTTCGAGTCTGATCTGGATGACGCAACTGGAGAGGGTGGAATCAAAGTTTGCTTTACTGTTGATAACAACCCGAATTCTGATGCAGTGGTACTCGCCTGGGCCGGTCACATTGCCGCGTCCGCAGTATGGGGACCCGATGAATCGGCTACGTCTATTACCGGAAGCCCGTATCATACCTTTGTGGCTGCCTGTAACAATGACTCTTATTCCAATACCGAAAATGTAGTTTGCGGTGCCAATCAGCCTGCAATGGTTACCCAACTGCTGAGTGGCTGTGGCAGTAAGGATGTACAGCTTCAGGCCAGTGCAGTGGTTCCGGCTGCTGAGTGTTTTATCCTCGGTGCCAATCCGATCTGTGGGAACGACGAGCAGTTTTATACGGCCCAGCTGGCAGCCGGAATAGGCACCATCGTTGCGGTAGATTGGGAGATCACCGAAACGGGTGGTGACAAAGCCAACTTCACCACTACCGGAAATAATAATGCCACGGATAATGCTGCTCCCTGGACGATCGGGGTCACCGGCGTCAACGGTGGTGATTTCACGCTGACGGCTACCATCACCTACTGCCCGGATGGAGAAGTTTGTAACGGCATGGGCAAATTGAAGGAATCCATATGCATGCTTCCGCTTATGGTTACTGATCCGCCGGATGTATCGGTAGATGACGATTTTGCCCTTTGTGAGGATGATGAACCGGTGACACTGACCGGCTCGCCCACCCCAACAGGTGGCGGAGATCTGGGAGCCTTCATGTTTGTCGGTCCAGGTTCCGGCTTGACGAATAATGGCGACGGTACGGCGGAGTTCGATCCGGAAATCGCCGGCCCCGGTACCTATACTATTGTTTACCAGTATACCACTGCTGAGGGATGTAGCGGAGAAGACGAGGTGATCATTACGGTGAATGAATTGCCTGATATTTCCATTGACGGGCCCACGGAGGCCTGCTATGGAGATGGCACGGTGGTCTTTACCGGCCTGGTAGACGGCGCTTCTGCCGGTAGCGGCACCTTTACCCTGACGCCTCCTTCTCCCGGCGGCTTTGCCGATCAGGGCGACGGTACTGCCGAGTTGAGCCCCAGCCTGGTAACCCCCGGCACTTGGACCGTTACCTTCAGTTATGAAGATCAAAACGGATGTGTCAATTCCACCAGTATCGACTTTGTTATACATCCTCTACCTATCGTTTCATTTTCCGGCCCGGAGTCTTATTGTGAAGAGGATGAACCAGGAGAATATACGGGCTTGATCTCTGGAGCCTATGTCGATCCGATCGGCACCTTTACCATCGACCCTCCTGCGGGCGGTTTTACCGATAACGGCGACAATACCGCGACGCTGGATCCCGGTATGGTAGGCGACGGCTCCTATGTGATCACCTTCACCTACACCGACGAATTCGGGTGTTATGGTGAATTTACCCAGGACGTTGAAATTTATCCGACGCCGATGCTGGGAATCGGCACCGCTGACATCCCCTGCGAAGATGAAACCCTGACATTTACCGGCCTGGTCAACGGCGCGGATGCCACCGGTGGTACCTTCAGCATCGATCCCGCGCCGATTGGAACGTTTGTCGATACTGGGACCGGTTCTGCTGTTTTCACGCCCGATATCAACGACGTCGGAACGTTTGAAATCACTTTTGCTTTTGAAGATGCCAATGGCTGTGGTGATGAAGTAACCCGTACGGTCGATCTGGAACAATGTTGTGAATTTTTTGCTTCCTGCAATCTTGATGATGCCGTCCAAATGATGGAATACTGCAGCTACGAAGAATTCCTGACGGCCAATCCGTTCCTGACCAATATTAATGAAGTATTCTCGATGGTAACGGAACGTCCCTGCGGCACACTACTGATGTACGCCACGGATGATCCCAGTGGTGATCTGTGTCCGGATGGTATTTCGGTTGTTCGCACCTACGTATTGTTCGATGACCTGAATGAGAACGATGAACTGGACGACGGAGAGATGTACGTCGAGTGTGTCGAGAACTACCTGATCGAAGATAATACCGCTCCGGAGATCACCTGCCCGGTGGGTATCCTGGGGCTGCCCTGCGATTTTCCGTTAGGTTCTGCCTTCACGACGGTTACCGGCTTTGTTGCCGGCGGTGGAACGGCCTTTGACAATTGCTCCGATCCGGAAGATATGGAACTTGTGGTCGAAGAGATCAGTGGAGGTGATATCTGCAACGGACGGACGCTGAAGCGTATCTATACCCTTATCGACGAATGTGGTAATCGGTCCGAGAGCTGTGAGCAGCACTTCAGCTTCCTGCCGCCAATTGAAGCAACGCCTGAGGTACCGCCTTTCCCGGCGCAATTGACCTGTGCGCAAGCAGCTGCATACGTGGCACCGACTATACCTTATGGTAACGGACAGGATGGTGATTGCGGGATCAGCGGCACCCTGTTACCGAATATCGTAAAGGATTTTGATAGATGCTTAGGCGGTACGATCACCGTCAGTTATTTGGCTATCGATAAATGCGGCCGCGAGGTCTCGGTAGGGCCGATCGACATCGATGTACTGCCGGCCCCATTCCCGGAGATAGGCGATCCCGACCTGCCTGAATCCCTGAGCTGCGCCGAAGCGGTGGCTTTCGATAATGCTGCGGCCGGCCTGATCCTCTATTCCAACGGCGAGACGGGCGTTTGTGAGATCAGCGGTTCGCTTTTGCCGATTATTGGTAAAAGTTTTGATGAATGCGGTGGTGTTGTACAGGTAGCTTATGCCGGCGTCATCTGTGGCAATGCGATCAATACCATTACCTACGAGATACCGGTAGATGCCGCTCCGCAGGCCGAATTTGAATCACTACCGGGCAATACCACGGTCGACTGTATCGACGACGTAGTGACCAGCGATCTGGATTATGACAATGGCGAGGAAGGTGTATGTGAGATCAGCGGTACGGTAACTTCTACGCTGGAAGAGGAATCTTTCGACGGTTGTGTTGGTGAATATACGGAGACCTGGACCTTTACTGACAACTGCGGTCGTCCGATTATTCATAGCCGTACGATCTCCATCCAGCGCGTGGTATCGGTCTCCGCCGAAGCCGTGGAAGAATTTGTTTGTACGGATGACGATGCCGCTGCCATTTCCTACGCAGTAGCCGGTGAGCCGGGCATACCCGATGAATACATGATCGACGCGGATGCGGCAGCGGAAGCAGCCGGATTCCTGGATGTAGACTGGACGGCCCTGCCGGGTTCTCCGCTGTTCTACGATCTGCCGGCAGATGTAGAGCCGGGTATCTACCACTTCATCTTTAAGGTAAGAGACTCGTCTTGTCCTTCCTGCGTGGCTCAGGATCCTTTCTCTATCGAAGTGAAGGCACCGGATCCCAATCTGGCCTGTCTGGGTCAGGCCAACGTCAGTCTGCAGGACGACTGCCAGGCTACGCTGGACTGGAAAGATGTATTGACAGGCAGCTTTATCTGCCTCAATGAAGAAGATTACGAGATCCTGGTAAAAGACGGAGATCAGTCCAACGGTAATATCGTAGACGGTTGCGGTCTGTACGAATATGTGGTTACGGGTCCTGACGGCTTCACCTGCTGGGGCTATGTACTGGCCGAAGACAAGCAGCCGCCGGTATTGGAATACTGCCCCGATGATGTTCGTGGCTGGTCCACTTATGACTACGGCTTCCAGGAATTCATCTGCGACGACATCGAAAAACTGTTGCTGGACGGTCCGGTAACCTACAAACTGGATAAAGATGGCAACCTGATCGAAGGATCCATCTCCACGCATCAGGCGAAGTGGCTGTTCAAATATGTAACCGGCTACGCTGAGTTTGTTGACAACTGCGGTGACATCACGGTGACGGTTACCGATCAGGTAAACTATGGCTACGACAAAGATTGTGATGATGTAGTGATCACTCGTAAGTTCACGGCTCGTGATGCTTGCAAAGGCCTGTTGTCTCCGGACATCTGCTACCAGGACATCGTTATCCGCAAGCCGACGCTGGAAGATGTATACTGCCCGAAAGACGCTGAGATCAGCTGTGAAAAAGCAGCTAAAGAAGACTTCAAACTGGATGCTCACGGCAATCCTCACCCGGATGAGACCGGCTATCCCTGGTT
>JAGQXH010000038.1 GCA_020436695.1 Lewinella sp.
CCCACGCAGGAATTCTGCGGGCTGGATTCCCTTTAGGCTTAGGGCGGGGGAAGGAAAAATCCTTAAGTTGACGACATTGAGGCTGCGTCGGGCTGTCTAAAAAACTCAGTTTTGCAACAGAAAATTACAAACTAAAATGAAACAAAATGTCGACCTTGAATACACAAAACGAAGTGTTAAGGACGTAACGACGCAGGCACAACTTACGCCGAACGGGGTATTTATTTTTTGTTGAACATCATCGACCGTAGTTGCTGGTTCAAATTTTGGGAAGTATAAGTAATTGTTTATGAGATCTAAAATAATTGTTATTGGAGGATTAGGATTCGTTTCTTTTTTGGTTGTATTTCTTTTTACTGGATACGCTATATTTTTAATAATTTCAGGTATTTTTTGCTTTGCAATGTATATCCCAGACATTATCAGCAAACGAGAAGAGAAACAAAAGAAAATTGAAGACCACTTAATTGACTAAAACGGCCCTATTGTCCATAGTATAGCGGGCCCTTCACTCGACCGCTAATCGACGTTTGCAACGTCCACCAGGTATCAATAGTTTTGATTCCTGGTTACTCTACACGATCAATCAAACTGTACACTAATACCCGCCGACATCGCCCCTGCATTCCACTCCACCCGCATCGAGTGTTTATTATCCCCTTTTTTCTTTACCTCCTCATTATAGATCCTGACGGCTCTGAATTTGTACTTTCCGGCAACCAGTTGGAATACCAATCCCGCACCAATACCCACCACGCCCATTTTGATCAGCCCTTCGCTCAATTCCTTATCCTGCCGGGAGAACATCAGGCCACCGATAGTGAACAGGCTCCCCATACTATACCCGGCAACGCAGAGTTGATCACTCAACTGTGCGATCCGTAGTTCATTGTAGGCGGCCGGGTAGTCTTTCATAAAGAAAGCCATAACGGGCAAAGTCAGGGGTTTGCCTTTTAATAAATAATTGCGATTGAGAAATTCATTCCGATAGTAGATCGTATCGGTTGGCGGTTGATCGCCGGGGATCTGAGCGGAAAGCACACCACAACCAAACAATAAAAAACAGAGCATACGTACCCGCGAGAGCATAAAAAAAGCTTTGGCTGGTTAGAACGATGATTGTCGAAAGTCGAAAGTCAACAGTCGTCAGTCGGTAGTCTGCAGTCAGTTTACTGCTTATGAATTTATTATTCGTCTTAGTAGCCCCTTGGTATTGTTCCGGGCTGTCTCAAATGACTGCCGACTATTGCCTATTGACTGCCGGCTATTTAACATTTTACCGCAAAATAGTTCAATCTTTTGAATTTCTTTCTGAAATTGAGGGGTCGAAAATCAAAAATTAGTATGCAACGCTTTATTCTCATCGGGGCAATTGTCCTTGCTTTCACCATTTTTGTTAGGGCACAGACCACTCCTCCACCCGCTACCCCCGCAGCGGAACGCATAAATGGCTTCAAGCTACGCAAATCACTGGCTGCCAGTACGCTCATTGATGCATTGGAATTCAAGAACATTGGCCCTACGGTGCAATCCGGGCGGGTAGTCGACCTGGAGGTCAATCCCGATGACCCTACCGAGTTTTACGTCGCCTATGCGTCCGGAGGTCTTTGGAAGACCACAAATAACGGCATGTCTTTCAGCCCCTTGTTCGATAATGAAGTGGTCATGACCATTGGCGATATCGCCGTAGACTGGAAGAATAATACCATCTGGCTGGGTTCCGGAGAGGTCAACGCCAGCCGCTCTTCGTACGCCGGCACGGGCATGTATAAAAGTACCGACGGCGGCACCAACTGGCAGGTTATCGGCTTGCCCGAAAGTCACCACATCGGTCGTATCATATTACATCCTACTGATCCCAATGTTGCCTGGGTAGCGGTATTGGGGCATTTATATAGTCCGAACCGGGAGCGGGGTGTTTACAAAACCACCAACGGTGGAAAGACCTGGGAACAGACGCTGTATGTGGACGATAACACCGGTGCGGTAGATCTGGTCATTGCGCCCGGTGATCCGAATACTTTATACGCCGCCACCTGGACCCGCGAACGACGCGCCTGGAATTTTGTGGAGTCCGGTACCGGCTCCGGCATCTATAAAAGCACCAATGGAGGTAAAACCTGGAGTCTGCTTACCAAAAAGAACAGCGGCTTTCCCTCCGGTGAAGGAGTAGGTCGCATCGGCCTGGATATCGGAAAGGATGCAAACGGAAAAACTGTACTCTACGCTGCCCTGGACAACTATGATCGCCGTCCGGAAGAACCCCAAGAAGAAGAAACACTCACCAAAGCAGAACTACGCAAAATGAGTACGGAAGATTTTGCGGAGATCAAGGATTATCTGCTGGATGATTTTTTGCGCGGCAATGCCTTTCCACGTAAGTTTAATGCTGCCGGTATTAAAAAGATGATCCGCAATAATGAGCTTACCATCGAGGCGCTGGTGGCTTATACCGAAGATGCCAATTCGTTGTTGTTTGATACCCCCGTGATCGGACTGGAGATCTACCGCTCCGATGATGACGGCCGTTCCTGGCAGAAAACACACGATAGCTACATCGATTTTGTATACAACTCTTACGGCTATTACTTCGGCCAGATCAGGATCAATCCTTCCGATATCAATAAGATATATGTACTGGGAGTCCCGGTCATTCGCTCCGACGATGGAGGAAAGACCTTCAAATCCATCGGAGCACCCAACGTGCACTCCGATCACCACGCACTCTGGATCAATCCCAAAGATGCGGATCATCTCATATTGGGGAACGACGGTGGTGCCAATATCTCTTACGATGACGGCACGACCTGGAACAATTGCAATATGCCCCCGGTAGGGCAGTTCTACGCCATTGCCGTTGACATGGCGGAACCCTATCGCGTCTACGGAGGGCTACAGGATAATGGGGTATGGGTCGGCCCCAGCAACTATCGTTCCAGCCGGGGCTGGATGGCTTCAGGCCAGTACTCCTACCGGGAGATCCTCGGCGGCGATGGTATGCAGGTGGCAGTAGATACCCGTGATAACAATACGGTATACACCGGTTTCCAATTCGGTAATTATTTCCGCATCAATCTACAGACAGAGCAGCGCAAATCCATTACCCCAAAGCACGAACTAGGTGAGCGGCCGCTGCGCTGGAATTGGCAGGCGCCCATTCACCTGTCCGTACACAATCAGGACATTCTCTATATGGGCTCCAATAAGTTGCATCGCTCTTTTAACCAGGGAGATGACTTTCAGGAGATCTCCGATGATCTGACCAATGGGGGCCGAAAAGGAGATGTGGCATTCGGCACACTGACCACCATCCACGAGTCGCCTCTGCGTTTCGGTCTGATCTACACTGGCTCGGACGACGGCCTGGTGCACGTCACCCGCGATGGAGGTTTTCACTGGGAAAAGATCATGAAAGGGCTACCGGAAAACCTGTGGGTCAGCCGGGTACAGGCCTCCGCTCACGCCGAAGGGCGGGTATACCTTTCGCTCAACGGTTATCGCTGGGACGATTTCAAGCCTTACACATATAGCTCTGATGATTACGGCCAGACCTGGACCCCCATCGGTAAAAACCTTCCTCCCGAACCAGTGAATGTTATCAAGGAAGATCCCAAAAATGAGGATATTCTTTATGTAGGTACGGATAATGGCCTGTACATCAGTCTGGATCGCGGTAAGTCTTTCCATTACATGGATAATAACTTACCGGCAGTGGCTGTTCACGATGTAGTGGTCCATCCACGCACCAACGAACTGATCGTCGGTACTCACGGACGTTCCCTGTATTTAGCTGATATGACCCAGATACAGCAGTTTGATGAAGAACTGTTAGCACAGGCGCTCCACATTTTCGATTTTTCCAGCCAACGCTACAGTAGCCGCTGGGGCCGTACCGGCTGGTTTGCCGGCAGTGCAGCCCCTCAGTTGGAAATGCCCGTTTATGCCGGGGAAGACGGCGAAGCGACGATCCGGATAAAGACTACTGGTGACGATCCGCTGCTACTCAAAAGCTTCACCTCTGATCTGAACGCCGGGCTCAATTTCATTTCCTATGATCTCACAGTCAATCCCGAACAATTGGATAGCTATAAAGAATGGCTCAACCGAAAGGTCAAGGAAAATGAAAAGCCGGTCTTGGTGAAAAAGGCGGATAATGGGGAATTGTATCTCCGGCCCGGCAAATATACGCTGGAAGTAGAAAAAGGCAGTGTAGTGGTGAAGAAGGAGCTGGAAGTGAAGTAGATAGTCGTCAGTCAGTCATAAGTTGTAAGTCGGGCTGTGAGTTCGGAAATTAGTTCTGACAAACCGACTTATGACTAATAGACTTACGACTATCCGACTTATTCCAAGATTTTCTACCTTTGCCTCCATGCAACTATCAGCAAAAATCCTAGCGGAACTATTAGGAGGTGAAATAGAGGGAGATCCGGAAGTTTTGGTCAGCAAGCCCAGCCGAATTGAAGAAGGAGGAGTTGGAACGATCACTTTTTTGGGAAACGAAAAGTATGAGGCTTACGCCTACCAGACTGATGCTTCCATACTCCTGGTCAGTAGAGATTTCACACCTCGCCAATCGATCAGGTCTACCCTTATCCGGGTAGACAATGTATATCAGTCCATTGCTGTTTTACTGGAAAAATTTGGTCAGCAGAACGCCGCTCCGGCTACTATTGCCGATAGCGCGGTGGTCCATCCTGATGCCCGGATCGGGAATGACGTGAGCATCGGCCCGGCTGCAGTGATAGAAGCCGGCGTACAGATTGGCGACCAAAGTCGCATCAGCGCTCAGGTCTATCTGGGACAGAATGTAAAGATCGGAAAAGGCGTGTTGCTGTATCCCGGGGTCCGCATTTTAAAGGATTGTGAACTGGGTGATAATTGCATTATTCACGCCAATACCGTGATCGGCAGTGACGGTTTCGGTTTCACGCCTCAGGCCAACGGCAGTTACCGCAAAGTACCTCATGTAGGTAATGTAGTGATTGAATCGGATGTGGAGATCGGGGCCAATTGTGCCATCGACCGGGCTTCCATCGGTTCTACCATCCTACGTCAGGGAGTGAAGCTCGACAATCTGGTGCACATCGCCCACAACGTCGAGATCGGTGAACATACTGCCCTGGCCGGGCAAGTAGGCATTGCCGGTAGTGCTAAGATCGGTAAACACTGCCGCATGGGCGGCCAGGTGGGAATTGCCGGACATATCACCGTTGCCGATCAGACCCAGATCCAGGCGCAGAGTGGTATCGCCAGTTCCGTTAAAACACCGGGCACAGCACTATTCGGATCACCGGCAATCGGCTACAAAGACTTTATCAGATCTTTCTTGATTTTCAAAAAATTACCAGAGTTATACCGACGCCTGACGCAATTGGAAAAGGCCTACGGTGATGAACAGGATACAACCGACAATGGCTGAGTCCAGAACAAACCGCTCCTCAATACAAAAGGGTCAACTCAGGTGGCGGATTAAAAAATCAATTACTGATTATCAGTTATTTACCAGCTTCCGGCCAGCGTTTGCTGATCACCGGCCTACTATCTAAACACTAATTCATATCTTTGCGCATTATTTCCAGAGTTAAATCCATATGAAACAACGCACAATAGAAAAAGCGGTTTCCCTCTCAGGAGTTGGGCTGCATACTGGTAGCGTGGTCAATATCACCTTTCAACCTGCCCCAGATGACCACGGTGTCAAATTCATCCGCACCGATCTGGAAGAACAACCCGTTGTTCAGGCCGACGTCAACCGGGTAATCTCAACCGATCGAAATACCAGTTTGAAGGTAGGTGACGCAGAAGTTAAAACGGTAGAGCATGCCTTGTCTGCACTGCGTGGCCTGGGAATCGATAATGTCCTGATCGAGATCGACGGACCGGAAGTTCCTATTCTGGATGGAAGTGCGCTGCCTTTTGTAGAAGCGCTACAGCAGGCAGGGATTGTGCAACAGGAAGAAGAGCGGGATTACTTTGTGGTGGAAGAACCCATTGTATATCGAAGTGAGGATGGCCAGACTGAGATCATGGCCTTGCCGGCAGATCATTTTGAGATCACTACGATGATCGACTTCAATTCTCCGGTACTGGGGCAGCAGTATGCCACGCTCAAAGACCTGGATCAATACGCCAGCCAGATCGCTCCCTGCCGTACTTTTGTTTTCCTGCACGAACTCGAATCCCTGATCGACCGGGATCTGATAAAAGGCGGCGATCTGGATAATGCCATTGTGATCGTCGACCGCCCCGTAGAGCAAAGTACACTCAACGGCCTGGCTACCAAATTGGGCAAACCCAGTATTGAAGTAGCCGAAGAAGGTATTCTCAATACCATCGAGCTCCAGTTCAAAAATGAACCGGCCCGTCATAAGCTGTTGGATGTGATCGGCGATACCGCCCTTTTGGGAAAACCCATTAAAGGTCGGATCATTGCCACCAAGCCCGGCCACCGGGCTAATGTAGAATTTACCAAGCTTTTGAAAAAGAGCTATCTGGAACAGCGCAAACTGCGGGGCAAACCCAAATATGACCCCAATCAGGAACCGGTGATGGATAACGTGACCATCGCCAAGTGGCTGCCCCACCGCTATCCCCTGCTGCTGGTAGATAAGATCATCGAGCTGGAGAAGGACCATGTCGTAGGCGTAAAAAGCGTCACCTTTAATGAGTATTTTTTCCAGGGACACTTCCCGGGTAATCCGGTAATGCCGGGTGTGCTCATCATTGAAGCCCTGGCCCAGACCGGTGGTATCCTCGCCATGCACAATGTAGGCGACCCCGGCCAGTGGGATACGTACTTCATTAAGATCGACAATGTCAAGTTCAAACAAATGGTCCAACCGGGCGATACCTTACTGCTGAAGATGGAACTAATGGCCCCGATCCGCCGGGGAATTTGCCAGATGTTGGCTACGGCTTATGTAGGTAACAAAATTGCAGCGGAAGGTGAACTAACCGCACAAATCATTAAGCGCTCGTAGCATGAATCATTCTCCATCTCATAGCGTAATTCATCCGGATGCGAAGATCGGCGATAATGTCACCATCGGACCTTTCTGTTTCATCGATCAGGATGTGGTCATTGGTGATAATACCTGGATCGGTCCTAACGTCACCATCTTCGATGGAGCACGTATCGGGAACGATGTCAGGATTTTCCCTGGTGCGGTGATCAGTGGTATCCCGCAGGATCTGAAATTCGAAGGAGAAATTACCACGGCCGAGATCGGCGACCGGACCACCATACGCGAATACGTTACCGTCAACCGGGGCACCCAATTTGCCGGCAAGACCATCGTTGGCAAAGATTGCCTTCTCATGGCTTACGTGCACGTTGCTCACGACTGCGTCCTGGGCAATCACGTTATTCTGGCCAATAATGTCACCCTGGCCGGCCACGTAGAAATTGCCGACTGGGCTATATTGGAAGGCCTGGTTGCCGTTCAGCAGTTTACCAAGATCGGCCGGCACAGTTTTATTGCCGGCGGCTCATTGGTGCGCAAGAACGTGCCTCCATTTATTAAGGCAGCACGGGAACCCCTTTCCTATGTGGGTGTCAATCATGTGGGGCTGCGTCGTCGTTCTTTTACTAATGAACAGATCAATCACATTCACGAGATCTATCGCATCCTGTTCGTAAAAGGTCACAATATCACCAATGCCATTAATGAGATTAATGATACGGTGGCCGCTACTCCCGAGCGGGAAGCCATCCTTTCGTTTATCCGGGGAGCCGACTCCGGTATCGTAAAAGGGTTCCAGCAGATTAACGGCAGCCTGTATGAGGATTGAACTGGAAAAAGTGGGAAAACGATTCCGCCGGGAATGGATCGTGCGAGATCTTAATATTGTGATCGAACCCGGTAAGCGGTATGCCATCGAAGGCCCCAATGGTTCCGGTAAATCGACGCTTCTCCGTATTCTTTCCGGCCATCTCACACCCAGTAAGGGAAAGATCAACTTTTTCTATCAGAATAAACCGCTGGATGTGGATCAGGTTTATCAGCATCTCTCTTTTGCGGGCCCTTATATGGAGCTGATCGAAGAGCTCACCCTGGTAGAAGCCCTTCGCTTTCATCGCCGTTTTCAGTCGTTCCTGCCCGGTATGGATGAACCCCAACTGCTTGATCTACTCTCTCTGCCCGGAACCTCCTCCAAACTAATTCGCCATTTCTCTTCCGGAATGAAACAACGCCTTAAATTGGCCCTGGCTATTTGTTCTGACACTTCCCTCCTACTCCTGGACGAACCCACCACTAATCTGGACAGACAGGGCACAGACTGGTACCTGCAACTCATCGAAAGCTTTGGCCGCGATCGCACCATCATTGTAGCTTCCAACGTCGCCGTTGATTTCGGATTCTGTGACGAACGAGTGGACATTTTAGCCTATAAGAAAAAGCCTGTCCGGTAACTTTCTGCCATCCATTAATCACGAAAACATATTGTTGTTAAAAGACAATAGCTAATTTTTGTCCTTCGGACCGAATGAAGCAATCCATATCTTTGTATTATCCGATAAGACACTTTTCCATCCTCCGCTCTTAAACCGGACCCATTAAACACTCCGTAATGTAAAGACAGCCCTGCATGAAAAGACCTGGGGCATACCATTATCGACCTTACGGATCCTTTCACCAACGACTGTTCTCTCTGTACCACTGTAATTGCACTAATCGACATAAAAGACTAACCCTCGGTATGGGAAGTGATGGCCTGGTCACTTCCCTTTTTTTTGCTCATCCCTTTCTTACTACTGGATGTTGGGACGTTGGGACGTTGGGATGTTGGGACGTTGGGATATTTGGATAAATCCTCATCCCCACGTCCAAATATCTAAATATCCAGTAGTATACATCCCTCTTCTACAACAATTTTAAGAAGCTGGTTACCAGTATTTTTTACAGTTTAATTATCTTTGAAGTATTCCTAACCTCGGTTCCACCCCATTCACTTTATTAATACAGTCTCCTCCGCTTCGGACCAATCAAATTCCCGAAGCACTTAAACAGTATTAAAGGACTCAATCAAGTTTGCCTCCGTATATGAGCACATGTAGGGGTAAGGTATTGTTGATGCCTGACCCAAGCCATAAACACAGCTATTCTATGCGTACACCTGAACTCATGCAACTGGTCAGTCTGATGTCTAAGTCCGAAATGCGTCGGGCCGACCAGTTCCTGCAATCACCCTATCACAATAACAGTGAATTGGTGCTTAAGCTATTTCAATACATCAGGAAGTACCACCCAAAGATGGACAGCTACCGGCTTCACAAAGAACACATCTTTGATCATCTTTATCCCGGGGAAAAATTTGACGAGCGACGACTAAAAAATCCTATTTTTTTGCTGAAAAGATCTTTGGAAGAGTTTTTAAAGATCGAGCAATTGAAAAAGGAGGAAGCCATGCAGAACCGGCTATTGATCAATGCCTATTATGAGAAATGCGATTATGATGAAATTGAAAAGATGATCGTGGATTGTGTTGCTGATCGGGAAAAACAGCCTATACGCGATGCCAATTATTACCAGGAAATGCTTTGGTTACAGGAAGAATTATACTATCATCCTAATCAAGGTAAATACCTGAATAATCAACAGTATTTTCCCTTTATGGTACATTATCTCGACCAATTCTACGCACTTTCCAAATTGCGTTTTGCCACAGAGATGAATGTACGGAAAGGTGTAGTCAATGAAGATGACCTACCCCTGCTCGATGAAAGCATAGTTACTAAGCAATTGAAACGGCTGGCAGCCAACAATCGATTGATCGATCTTTATTGCTACCTGTTCCAATTCCAGTTAGAGATACCTTCCTCTGAGGAATTCAGATCTTCCATCGCATTGCTTACTGAGTTATTACCACAGATGGGTGAAAAAGAAAAGTCATACATCTTGAGTTGCCTGATCAGTACTGCCATACGCTATCATCATAAAGGAAAAAGCGAATACACTGCTTTCGTTGCCCAGTTGTATAAACTGGCTGATGAGAAAAATCTACTCCTTTATCGAGGTAAAATGCAGGCCACTACTTTTCTGAACATAGCGATCCTGTGCTCTGCGGCAAAAGAATTCGCATTTGTCGAAAACATCATATCCAGGTATCAGCAATACCTTGCTCCTGAAGAAAAACAGGAAGTCATCCATCTTTCATGGGGATACTGGTATTACCTGCAATCCGGGAATCATCCTAAAAAAAAGACCATGCTGCAAAAGGCACAGTATCATCTTTCTCAGATCCCCTATTCCGGATTGGTGGTTGATCTCCGGCTAAGATCTCTACAACTTCGGGTTTTCTATGACCTGGAAATTTCCAACGGCAATGAATCGGTATTTTCACACTTTGCCGATGCCTTTGAGAAATGGCTGGTTCGAAATCCGATATTGGCAAATCAGCGGACCGCTGCCTATCTTAATTTTGTAAGGCTTACCAAACAACTCGGCAAGATTGCCATATTAGCTATCATTGATAAAGATGATCTCCAACAATTAGAAAAAAAGATCAGTACACAAGAGCCGTTAATTTTGAGAAATTGGCTGTTGGAGAAAGTGGAGGAATTGCAATAATTCCCCCACCTGCCTTAAATTTAGGCATCTCCAAGTTCCTCTGCACCGATCAATCCATTGGGGTCCGGCTCCTCACCGTCACCTCCTTTGATCTTGCTAATGTTTTTGATCTCGAAGGCCTTGAATTTGGCCAGCACTGTGGGATTCAGTTCATTTTTCATGTTGCTAAAATTTTAACTGTGGTTTAGAAAAAAGCCCCCTCTGCCTTCGGCATCTCCCCCTCGGGGGAGAATCCTCACAATAAGAGCACAGAAGACTAGAAAAAACGGTCCCTATCTTACTTTAGATAGGTATTTTATGGTAGAGGCAATACGAACTCACCTCTTACCGAATGTCCTGGTAAAAGTCAATAGTGTCGGTTAATCAGTGATTTGATTGGAGTAGCGGCAAAAGAGGGTTTGTTATCGGTAAGGCATACCGATCTCACCTCAGCCACGTGATCTGATCACGACTAAGCCGTTGGCCCAAATGTCGGCGGGAACAAAGACATACAGACGTAAGCATCCAATGCCATAGTACCCGGACATAGCCGGCCGAAAAAGCCCCAGTTGAAAAAGTTTAGTGCAATGCGGACGCCTGGTGATGCATATTGCCGAATGTATTCCGGTCAGCGTCCTTTTTTGGTGATCTGAACTCGCAACACGATGCGGAGGAAGCTCGTGTTACTTTACCGGTTGATCTTTCTTTTTAATTTATTTACCCCAGAAGAACCGGTGGGCCGCACTTGCTTTGGTGCGGGAGTTACATAAATAACAGCATTGTTTGGGAAAATAGTTCCCGGCAATACATTTTTTTTCTTGCCAGATATATAATTCCAAGTTAAATATGATTTTAAGCATCTGCTATATCATCAGATCCGATCACTCCATTCGGGTCTGGCTCCTCACCGTCTCCTCCTTTGATCGCTTTGAGATTCTTGACCTCGAAAATTTGGAATTTGCTTAAGTCATTCATGATCTTTTGCCTGATGCAGGTTTTAGTTTGGTTTGAATGATGCCATAAAATACAGTGTTTTTTTGGTTTAAGCAATTTATCAGGTCTAATCTTTAATAACACGGGTCCGGATCGCAAGGGCCGTAAAACAAAAACATGCAAAAACCGAATTATTTCAGATTTCATCCGGAATCTTCCGAAAAAATACTCCAACACATAAAGAATGGTCGCTAATCATACACTGAAACTTGTTATGCCATAGCATCGGCAACATTGGGATAGCAAAACTAAGTTAATTTTTCACGCAATCAATAAACTGATTATCAATTATTTAATTCAACTCCCTTAAAAAAAAACATAAAAAGCGTTACAAATTCAAGGTCATCCCTATAGTATATACGAAAGCCTGGCATCTTTTTGGAAATGGTATTACTGAAAAACGAATTATTTCATTAAAAAGTAAAATCATGAAAACTTTTCTTTTTCAGCTTTTTAGTCCAAACCATTACGACTACATCTTCTACCATCTCCTGGAGGCCGTCCGCGGGTTACTTCGGTACTCTTCCCGCGGCGGCCTCCTGCCCCGGCCAGTTATGCTGCGGGGGTAGAAGAGGTCGAAGGAAGTATAAACCCAATTGATAATGTTCCAAAAACCGATATGACTATGATCATTTACGCAATCCTAATCATCAGTTGCATGGCCATCCTGACTTTTATTATTAGCACCGGCAGCAAACAAATGGATGCCCTGCCGCGAGATATGCCGATACCTCCGGGTTTCGAGTATTACGAATATATGGAAAAGGAACGGAGAGAAAGGTTGATCGCAATGCTGGTTTTCGCCATCGTCATGATCATTGCCTTCCTGCTGGCCAAGTACGGCCTGCATTCATTGTAAATGAAACGAATGACATGAACTTAGAAACTGTGAAACCGAAGAATGACTTGGGTTGAAACTGCCGGCAAGCTTTGTCGGCAGTTTTTTTTGTGCTAGAGGGCGATTGGACTTTGGGACTTTTGGACGATAGGATATTGGGAAATGAAGAAATGAGGATTTATCCAAATATCCCAACCTCTCTAAATCCATTTATCCTGGATAATGATTCCGAAAAAGTCCGATTTTCTTCATTGCTTTTCAGAATTAAATCGGATTCGGCGAGGCAGGAATATCCGGTTAAAATTTCATAAAAAATTATAAATAACTATAAATCAATATCTTAAAAAAGAAAAAACCCACTAAACGGCAAATTGGCACAGTACATGATCTATAAAGAAGTGTAAGACATTATTAACAAACTAAAAAAATTAAGATCATGTTACGAACGAATTTTTTGCCAGGCGTCAATTATGCATTTGCCAGTAACACCAAACTTCAGACCGGGCACCCAAAAGAACAAACCCAGCAAACGGCCGGCCGGCAGCCCGGACGACCACTGGTCAAATACGATAGGCAGCCCGGAAGGACCAACGCCCAATTAAATTACCTAACCGATCTCAAAATCTACGATCATGTTCACCTATATCATACTCAGTGTCTTAGGCCTACTCCTCTTCCGAAGGATGTTCTTTACGCCGAGACGGCGCTCCGGGAAACCATCCTCCCAACGCCCCCAACATTCGAATCCGTATCCACCCCAATACTGGAACGTGAGGCCGTTCTTAGAATACGTCCGCCGACAAAGAAGACGGCGGCAAAGAGCCCTGATAGTGATCTCCATAGCATTGATCATTATTTTATTGTGGGCCTTTACTGCTAGTGGATAGCCCTGTTATTGTTATAGTTTTTGAAAAGGCCGTCGGTATGTTGCCGGCGGTCTTTTTTTATATCCCTCCCACCTTTTTCACTTCCGAATCCATCCGGAAAATTCGGTTCCGTTCCGTTTTTTTTAAGACTTTCCCACCTATAAAGATCAGATCACAGTTACAAAACGAAAATTCAACATATTAAAGACATTGTATTTCAAACACTTATTTCTGCGCCTTCTACTCCTTCCGTTCTTTTCCGGTTTTGGCACGACGGTTGCCCCCTTTAATACGTAACCATATTTTTTCATCTTAAAAACAGATGATCATGAAACGTATGATCCGTCATTTTTTCCACCATCATCCACTAGCGAACCCGGTTCAGCTATTTAAAACATTTTCCCGGCACGCGCGCGAGCGCTTACGCCGGGTAATTCGACCAGCTTCTGTCCGGAGAGCTGGACCCCGACCGGTTTCAGTTTACCGACGAGTGTATCGATCTGTTGGTCCCCCCGGGGATCGATCCCTTCTGGATGGGGATGATGGTGGTGGTGATCTTACTTTTGGGGTTGTATTGTGCGCGGGCACAGCTAGTGGATTATCTTTCCGCCGTACTTAAAGCTTTATTGATCACTTAAACCTGTTCTATGTATCCTCTTGCTTACGCTGTAAGGGAATGACCGCTTGGGCTTTGGCTTGGGCGGTTGTTTTGTTTACTATAATCATGTACCGATATTAATACAGATTTCATGCTTGATATCTACCAATCTGACAATGATCTTGTTCATTTGGTAATCTATTTCGTCATCCTTAATTATTTCATCCTGAATCTTTTTTCTCAATTGATTATATTTTGCGCTAAGAGCAATGATATGAGTCTTGATTTCCGTATCAATTGGAACGACTTTTTGCCTTAGCATTAATTCGATAGGTTCCTCAATTTTACCCTGCGCTATCAAGCTTTCCATCTGAAGACAAAGTTCTTCCAAGGTTAAAACGTCGACTTTTGATTCATCAGCGGGTTTTTCAATTCTATTCTTTTCAACTGGCGTACTTATTTTCCAAACTGCAACATTCTTAGGGTGCTTCCGTATATTGCCATTTTCTCGTATTTCATCTTTAATGCGAGTCAACCACTCTACGATATCATATTCCTTTTTTAAAAGAAAATCTTCGATATGTATTTTGGTATTTTTTAATACGCGAAAAACAGTCGCCACACTATTACTGTAAGTAACGATAATGATCTTAGTAGTGATTCCTTTATCCCGAAGGCTATCAATAAATAGTAGGCTTTGTTCTTCTGTTCCATCAAAAAGGAGATCAACCAAAAGCAAATCATAGAAAATATCAGGATCGTCGATCATTTTTTCTGCCAGCTCAATACTGGAAGCGATATCAACTTTATAGTCACGTTTTTCCAACTGCTCTGATAAGTGCTGAAAAAAGTCAGGCTGGTCGTCCACAATCAATATACGGCCTTTCATTCCTTGCAATATTTACTTAATAAATCTTTTATATTTACTGCATATCGTTGGAAACCGGCGCACCAGATCCGGAAAATGAGCATAGTATCTATCCACGATGTTATACTTAAGCTTATCCAGTCCCCAGCCCAGTTCTTTAGCGGCATCACTCTTTTTAATATGTTTATTCAAGGCTGCTTCAATTCGTTGCAGCTCCGCCACAACTAACTGATTTTCAGCTACATGGGCGTGATCGCCAAATTCCATATGATCGGCATTACCCAGAGCAGTACTTTTTGCAGCCATTTTAGGATGTAAAATATTATCCGGCAAAAGATCTTCTGTGATCTTTTTTCTGCTCGTCATCACTTTGTCTACCACAAGTTTTTTCATGATATTTACCAACTCACGCACATTGCCGGGCCAGGAATATTGGAGCAATCTTTTGCGCACATCAATGCTCAGAACACCTGGTTCTTCATTCATTGCTTTGAGATAATGGCTGATCAATAGTTCCAGGTCATCCAGCCTTTCTCGCAGTGGCGGGATTTTGATCTCGTATTGATTGAGGCGATAATAAAGGTCTTCCCTAAACATCCCTTCAGCAATGGCAGTAGGTATATCTCTGTTTGTAGCAGCAACGATCTGGAGATCCAATTGAATTTCCTTACCACCAACTGGTGTAATAACCTTAGTTTCCAAAAAGCGTAGTAACTTCACCTGAATATTATGATCAATCTCTCCAATCTCATCCAATAACAATACCCCCCCGTTAGCTTGTAAAAAAGCTCCATCCTGATCAGCTATTGCATGGGTAAACGCGCCTTTTTTGTGTCCGAAAAGTTCGCTTTCCATTAGATTTTTAGAAACTGCCGATAGATTGACTGCTTTAAAAGGTTTATTTTTCCGTTGACCGTGTAAGTGTAAATATTTGGCAGCCACTTCTTTTCCTACACCCGTTTCTCCGGTGATCAACACGGTTACATCCGGAAATTCGGATAATTTTCGCAGCTTATCCTTTATCTCTTTTATTTGTGATGAATCGCCAATAAAGATATCACTGGTACTCCCCTCTCCTTTCGCGATCTTAATTGATTTCGTCTTTTTTCCAGCACTTTTTCTGAACCTGGAGATGTGATCATCAAATTTTTCACGCCAAACTTCGGCATTAAACTCGTTTTTTCGGACAAAATCATTTGCTCCCTTTTTCATGGCATCCACTACTGTTTGGGTCAATTGATCTTTGGTTACGACGATCAAAGGAAGATCTGTATTATATTTCTTTATGGTACCAATATGATTTAAAGCTTCCAGTTCTACTCCATTTTCCAGTGTGAGATCCAGCAGGATCAAATCACAGGGCAGGTTTTGCAAAGACTGCATCGCCCCTTTAATAGAATGCGTATTAAGAAAATGATAATCCTGACCAAAAACTTTGTGCATTCGCTGCCGAAATTCAGCTTCATCTTCCACTAACAAAATGGTCGCTTTCGTCTGTGCCTTATCACTCATACATTTGTCATTTTTTCAATTATCTGTCGGTTTTTCTTCAGTTCAATGTAGTTTTTAAAGCGGTTATGCCAAAGGTGAGTATTAAATTGATCTTTCCGCAAATAATCACTTGCGCCCTGGCTAATGGCCTTCAATGTCATACCATAAGTCCAATCCCGGGAGATGACAATAATCGGGATCAACGGTTTGTCTTTAATGATCTTGGGGATCAATTTCAGCCCCCCCAAAACTTCTTTGCGGTCTTCTTCCCTTAAGTAAAGGTCCAATAATACTAAATCGAAATCATATTTAGGATCACGAAGCAGGTCCAAGGCGATCTGCTGGGTTGCCGCATGGTGAAATTGAATCGATTTCCCTTGAATTGCCTTGATCCGGTCAAACCAGTCTTCGTCATCTTCCACGACTAAAACCTGAGCGCGACCGTCCTCCTGGTCGATGACCGTTCTGCCTGCAGTCGGCAATGGGATCCGTACAGTTTGCTGACCACTCATGGTTCGAATAAATAGATTCTCCCAGGGGCGGATATCGAATTCACTTTTTACCAGAAAATTATCGGCCCCTAATTGGATTGCTTCAGCGTATACACTTTTATGGGCGTGAGTGGTTATAATAATCAGGGGAGTATTGGAGAGTAACTTCTTTAGGGAATCAATATAATTAAGCCCGGATAATTCCGGCACGCTCGGATCAAGTTGGAGATCCAGGAGGATCAGGTCATACTTCTTCTTGCTGGCTTTTCCTAAGCCTGCCTTTCCTGAGTTTACAAAATCGAACTCAAAAACCGGGAAAGAATAGTACAGCTTGGATTGAAAATTTTCATCATCATCGATGACCAAAACCTTACCGACTACTTCCGGACTAATGTATCGCTTATTGGCCAGGTCCAGAGCCTGTTGCAGTTCATCCAGGCGATTAAAACCATCAAAAGCAATGAATTTTTTCTGTTTCTTCTTTAATTTTTTCTGATTTAATTCGTCCGGTCCTTCGACAAGAGCCACCAATTCGCGCAAATAACCATCCACATCCACCTCCTCCAATTGATAAAAAAAAGGCATGTTCTCGAAATAAGGGGCATAGTTATCCCAACGTCGCTGCATTAATAGAACGTAGTTCTGGATGGGTACTAAAACTTCTTCCCAGATATCCCGAAACTTTCCCACGGTAACTTCCCGTGCTCCGTAATCATAATAAGCGTGGTTGAGTCCCTGGCGCACCTTTGCCATGGTGATAATGATCCCCTCTTTATTATGGCCCTCAAAAAATAATCGAAGTTTATCTTCAATCGGTTCGCCTCTTACCGGCATCAAATTATTCCAATCCTGGGTCACCGGTTCAGCGGCCTCTACCTGATCAGCAAAGTCTTGTATACGAGACAGATCCAACAAATTAATATAATTTGGGTGCTCAATATCAGCAAAGCCCCCCAGCAGAAGTTTCACTTTTGGGTAATGAAAAGCCAGAAATCGTTTCCAGATTATAAAAACGGAAGTATACAGACCTCCTCTATACGGATCTTTTTCCCGTTCTGTCTTGCCCAAACACTCATAGGGTTCCAATACCAGCACGGCAGCCAGATCATCGTACTGCTTTCTACCAGACTCGAACGGCACCCAATTTATCTCTGGGAACTGGGAAAGTAAACGTGCTTCGACACCATGATGACTAGCTACAAATAGTACTTTCATTGGACATGGCTTTCTTCAACTGCAAGTAGCAAATTATCAAAATCAATTTGTAGATCCCGGAGGTGTTCATTTACTGTTTTTTGTTCGGCATAGGATGACTTCGCATCGAAAAACAGGTGCATCATTTTATCGTGTAAGATCTCATATTTACTCCTTACCCCTTTCAATCGGGTCATGTTCTCTCGGCAATCATCAAACACAAATGATTTCTGCTGTTTTTCCTCCCAAGCGATTAATTTCCCTTTTTCATCCTGGGTGAGTTTGAAGCGTTTATCCAACAGATTTTTTATCCGTAGGTAAAGCATCCTGATCTTTTCAGTTTCATTTCTATCAGCTTGAAACAAATCTTGAAATTGTTGAGCCGACCAAATCTGATCACCCGGGAAAGTTTTTGTCCAAAGGAAATACAGCAGATCGGTACGAATCTCAATGATCTTGGTTTGAAATTCATGCTCATAGTAATGCCAAACCCGATCGAAGTGAGGTTGAAATACGATCTTCTTCCGTTCGTCCGCTACTCTGACTTCGGACTGGCCATTTTCGGCCGGCTGATAAAAAAAACGTCTGGCAGCTCCGGAAAGCAGGCCTATCTGTTGCACCGGATAGTAGATAAAATCTCTTCCGTCACTGAATAGAAAACATTTGTCGACATGCATATTTTGCAGAGCGGTCTTCACCTCTTTTGATCTAAAGCCATCCGAGCGATGCAGAAAAAGGAATGATTTTTGGCCTGGATTCTGGTAGGCAGTAACAATCTCCAGGATGTGCGGCAGCATCCCGAACCCATTTTTGTCAGCCACATTAATACGGATCACTTTGCTCCGGTCGGCATCAGGGACGATCTTGTCATCCGATTTTTTAACCACTACATCCAGTTCATCGAAAGCTTTATCTTTCCATTCCTGAATTCCCATTGGATGCGGATTCAATTGGACTACTTCATTAAGTGTATTAGCTATAGTATGCCAATTCCAGGCTATGAACATCAATCGGCTTGGTTGGGTCATCGTTTTGTGTTTTATGCTGGAGTTATCTGCTGTTTTTTCAGGATCCTAGTAGCACCTTCACCAGGTTATATTTCAATTCAATATCGTCTTTGATCATACGAGCGCTTTCTACCGCTTCGATCAGCGATTCGACCGGCCGGAACGATACGAAATTTGTGTAGGTTGTTTGCTTGATTTGTTCCCACCACTGATTGCGTCCCCGACCGGTGGTGATGATGAATAGAAAATTATGCCCGAGATGTTCCCGTAGTGCAATAATTTCATCCTCAATAAATCTTACGATATTTTTTTCGCCATAGCGTTGTCCTTTTTTGTCGGTGAGGGTCTCAATAAATGATAGATGCATTATGATGAAATGATACCCTTCCAGCCCCCGCCGTTTCAATTTTTCCCACTTCTTGTGCTTCTCGCCGTAGATCTCACAAAACAAGAGATCACTTAAAAGTTTACGATGACTTTTATCCGGCACCCGATCGACCACACGTTTGTCAAAGATACAGAGACGTGTAGCCATTGCTTCAGCCAATTCGTAAGCCAACAAAGGCGATTTAATTCTGGCATAATAAAAGTCATGGAGCCCCTCCAGTCTATCGAAAAATTTCTTAGCCAATATCCCATAACTGCGAATACCAACGAATTCTGTAGATTTAGCTTGCTGACTTTGGGTGTTTTCGCTGTGGGCCATCCTAATCACATGCTTCTTGTACTTACCGAATTTCTTTCGCGTCTTTTCATCCAATTCATGATAGTCATCAGCAGGGAAATAGCGTACCCCTTTTTTGTCATAGATTAAATAGCTGACATTTTCCTGGTCTTTGTGAAAGATAAACCGGAAGGTGTGCTTTTCACCAAACCAGGTCTGCAACCAGAGTCGATATGCAGCTTCTTTAGTTAAGTCTTCCTGTGGGGTTTGCAAAACCCGGATTACCCCTTTATCCCGGATCTCCCTGAATAATTGTTCGTTTTCATCAATTTGCACGATCCGAAAGCGTGCTACATTTTCTACTTCCAGGTTACCGCCCCGATCCAGTTTCAATAAAAAAGCGCCCTGCCAGAGATGAAAGTACTTTTTAAAATAGGCGGTCTCGTCTTTAGGGTGCCTGGCCAACTCTGCTTGAGCAACCTCATCCTCTACCAGTTTCATGCTGATCTCAAAATCGTGTTCTGTTCCAGGATCATCCTTTTCCGGCCCCTGACTCATGGCAGCCTTGATCCAGGGATAATACAGACGGTCCCGAAAGGTCCGGTCTATAGGATCTTTAGGAGTACGATTTTGGTAGTCATCACCTTTCTGTACACTAATGAAGGTATTGTTGAACAACATAGCCGCACAGATCTTATCCTGATAGTTGCCGCCCAGTTTGGCCCGGTTGGTCTTACTGGTGATAATATCATTTCGCAGATTGTGCAAGCGCTTGATCAGCAAATGCTGCTCGTTACTGTCCATTCGCGTACGATGATTCAACCAGACGCCTATTTTATAGATCGCTTTATGCGGATATTCCAGATCGTAATGTAATATGGTAGGATGAAATGCAATGGTAAGCGTAAGTCCGTTCTCCCGCATATAATGGTGCTCTGCGGAAGAAAAATGCTTGACGTTGCGAATTTCATTTTCCAGAATGGTAAAAAAGGAATGCTTCCCCACGACGCCGCCCGGAAAAAAGACTTCATAACCTTCGAGGACTTCCTTTAACAGGTCGAAATACTCCCCTTTAGTGATAAATTCATGCTGCAATGCCCGGACATCGGTCGGGCGAGCGGCTACATCTATAGAAGCCAGCACCTGATCCAGGTACACCTGCTGACCGAAGTAATCCATGGATTTGATCCGGTAAGTCCGGCGGAAAATATGCGGATCATCCTTTTTAGCCTCTTCATTGGCTTCGTAGATACGCACGTGCAGGTTCAGGCGGGTAATCTTTTCCGAGTAGGCAATGGTGCCCAAATACAGTGGATTCTTAATAAAATCTTCCCACAGGATCTCGAAAAAGTTGGTGATCTCCCCACCGAATTGTTGGTCGCGGGTCACGCCGCTCCAGAAAGCGCCTTTTTCCAGCAGGAACTTAAATAAAGGTGCCATTTCTTTGGCCAATGGGAATAATTGATCTCTGACAGGAAGCTGTGGAAAAGTAGTATTGGATTGTTGAACTTTCAGTTGATTATAACCACGAGCGAACATCATCTGTAAGCCATCTTCCAAGACCTTACGATCATACATGTTCGAAAATTGCGTCATCAGGAAATCGACCATTGAGGTCCCCCAGGCTGAAATTGGCATACTCTGATCAAGTTCCTTTAATGTCTCCTTCAGATGAAATTGATCACCTCGTTGCAGAAACCACCATTTGAGCACCGTCAGACTGTGGGCACTGATGTTGTGGGCGTAGGAGTCGATGAGAATAGCGATGATGGCGCGGCGACGATGTTCTTCCAGAAAGAGTCGGGGGATGACATTGTTTTCTCTGATTCGATCCTCCAAATACTCCTTTGATAACTCATAATATTCCCGGCAGCCGATTACGGTCAGGATCGGATTACGGTCTATCGTTTCATAGTAAGTTTTACTGGAAAGTTGCTCCAGATTTACTCTGGAAGCCAGAAAATGGCTACCGCCGGAGGTTTCCAGGTCCCAGTCGAGCACCAGTGCATCGTATTCCTGCATAAATAAACGACACACGGTTTTCAATAACAGCTCTCGCCTGGCAATCACCTCCGGTGATTCACCTTCATAATCGGCTTTCGTAAAAATAATACTGGCAGCTCCCTGTAGTTTGCTAAAGCTGTAGATGGGTATGCCCACGAAGTAGGCAGTGGAAATATCAAAATGTTTGTCGAGGATTGGGTGTTCAAAATGCTGATTCCGCCTCCAATCCGCCTTCGGTATGTCAAAATACTCAAATACCGAGCCGATTTTGATAAAGTCGTTGAGATTCAGATCATCTCTTTTAGCTTCACTAAAGAGAAAACCAGTAACAAGGGTTTCTATTAGAAGGTCTCTTTGCAGTTTAAGTTTTTCCCATATTTCATCCAATCCATCATTTTCGGCCTTGAGGAGTTTTCTTTGTTTTTCGGTGCCTGCAAATACAACTATCTCATTTTTAATATCCGCCGCATTTGCCCGATTGATAAGATTGATAAAGATCGTAAATTTTCCCTTGAAAATGTCATGCAATCTCAAGTTGGCATACAAGCGATCATATAGTATATAACTAAATTTTTCGAAGTTCTGTATTACAGGAAAAGGAAGTGCTTCGGGGGAATTCTGGGACATAGCCTGCCATTTAGTGAAAACGGGTGAAACCTTTCACTAATATAATTTTTTCGGCAAAATT
>JAGQXH010000390.1 GCA_020436695.1 Lewinella sp.
CTGTTCTCTTGTCAGCCGTATTAATTCTGGGTTTTCCGTCCCCGGATTAAAGATAATGCGTTTGGGATGTAGTCCCAGAATGTAATCATAATACGGCCGCTGACGCTCCGGATTCAGATACAGCGTTACAGTATGTACATCCTCCACCTCCGGTTCTCCATTGAGGATAGGAATGCCTTCGATCTCTCCTTTTTTAATACCCACCGGAACAGGTTCGATGCCTTTTTCCAGCAACAGGCCCACCGCACGATGAGAATAACGCGCCGGATTGGTAGAAGCCCCCAACACCACGGTGCGTTTTTCTGAGGTGACCTGTATATCTTTAGTGTTAGTGTTCATGTTTGTTGTATTCTTTTTTCACTTTTCAGTTAGGAACAGGCATGGCCGTAAATGTTCATCAAAAAAACTTCTCTTGCATGCTCAATATTCCCTGAATAGTTTATTATTCCTTAAACACCCATTTCCAGGCTTGAGTTTACCCCCGCCAAACAGATTTTACCTCTCCCACTTGTTCCATAAAATAATGATCCCGGACCACTCCGAAGAGCAAGATCCGGGATCACCATTATGTATTTGCAGATCGAAAGCGTTCCCTGGATTGCAAGATCACTTTGGTCAGCGATCCTTACCTTTTCACGCTTTCGCCTATAAGATCATACCATCAGACGGATCGGATTCTCCAGGATATCCTTCACCGTATTGAGGAATTGAGCACCGGTAGCGCCATCCACCACGCGGTGGTCACAGGAAAGCGTTACTTTCATCATATTGCCCACTACGATCTCACCGTCTTTCACGATCGGTTTCTGGATGATACCGCCAATGGCCATAATACAACTATCCGGCGGGTTGATGATCGCGGTAAATTCCTCGATACCGAACATACCCAGATTGGAAATAGTGAAGGTATTACCCGACATTTCGTCCGGTTGCAATCTGCGATCCTTGGCTTTGCCCGCCAAGGTCTTCACCTCGATATTGATCTGAGAAAGGGTCTTCATATCCGCATAGCGCACCACGGGCACCAGCAGACCGTCGGGAACCGCCACGGCTACGCCGATATTGACATCTTTGTTGTGACGGATCTTGTCGCCCAACCAGCTGGAATTGATCGCCGGATGCAGGCGCAGGGCTGCCGCACAGGCTTTCACCACAAAATCGTTGAAAGATATCTTGGTCGGTGCGATCTCATTGATGTGCGTGCGCATGCTCACCGCCTTATCCATGTTGATCTCTACGGTCAGGTAGAAGTGAGGAGCCGTAAATTTGCTCTCACCCAGGCGACGGGCGATCACTTTCCGCATCTGGCTGATGGGCGTATCTTCGTATTGCGCTTCGCCGGTGGCATAGGTGAACGGAGCCACAGCCGGTGCGGCCGGTTCCGGTTTAGCGGCCGGGGCAGCAGCAGCCGGAGTGCTTTCTACCGGAGACGGAGCAGCAGGTGCAGGCGCACTATCCTTTCTTTCCAGGAAGGCTTCAACATCTTTTTTTACGATCCGGCCCTGATCACCGCTACCGGAGATCTTTCCTATATCCACACCGGCATCCTTGGCCATGCTTTTGGCCAGTGGGGAGGCTTTCACCCTTTTACCACTATCGTCCGAGGCAGGTGCCGGCTCCGCTTCGGGCGTCTCATCCGCAGTATTGTCTTCCTGAGCAGCCGGTGCTGCTTCAACTGCTTCAGCACTGCTGCCATTGCTTTGATCGGCATTAGCCAGCACCGCTTTCCAGTCTTCTCCTGCTTCACCGATCACGGCAATAACACCATCAATGGGAACAGGACCTTCTTTCACGGCAATGTGCAGGAGTGTACCCTCCACAAAGGCATCCAGTTCCATAGTTGCTTTATCCGTCTCTACTTCGGCCAGGGTCTCTCCCGGCTCTACGGCATCTCCTTCTTTTTTTAACCAACCGATGATGTTGCCCTCTTCCATCGTATCGCTCATCCGGGGCATGCGAATGACTTCAGCCATATTCTTAGGTGTATTTTCAAGTTTGCAAATGTAGACCGTGAAGTTGTCTTGACCTTATTTCCAACGCAGAAAACCCTCGTTTTACGGGCAGATCGGAAAGTATCAGACAAAATCCAAACCTCTAACCGCACAAAGTTGCAACATTTAATCGAATTTTTGCAATCAGTGGTTTTGAATCTTCCGGGAGTATAACATTAAAAGGAAAAAATAAGTTGAAAACCACAACTTTATCCTGAAGCAGACCTAAATTTGCTACTATGAATTTTTCATCAAAATTACTGGAAGATGCCGTCGACGCCTTCGCTTCTCTGCCTGGTATCGGTCGGAAAACAGCGCTGCGTCTGGCCCTGCATCTGGTAAATCAGGAAACCGAACAAACTGAAACCTTTACTGAAGCATTGGTAAAGATGCGCAAGCATATCCAACACTGCCAGATTTGCCATAATCTGTCCGATGAATCTACCTGCGTGATCTGCGCCGACCGTCGCCGCGACCGCTCGGTGATCTGTGTGGTAGAAGGCATTCGCGATGTCATGGCCATCGAAGATACACAGCAGTTCCGGGGGCTTTATCATGTGCTGGGCGGCATCATCTCCCCCATCGAAGGCGTTGGCCCTAATGATCTGGAGATCGATTCCCTCATCCACCGCGTTCAACAGGATGAGGTCAGGGAATTGATCATGGCCATCAGCCCCTCCATAGAGGGAGATACTACCATCTTTTTCATCACCAAGAAACTCAAAGAATTGCAGGTCGATGTTCAGGTCAGTACGATCGCCCGGGGGGTCTCTTTCGGAGGAGAACTGGAATATGCGGACGAACTAACGTTGGGACGGTCTATTGTGTCGAGAGTACCATATAGTAAGGAGTAATTAGCGCTTTCCGGGGCCGCTATCGACACTCGAACACCTCAACACCCGAACACCCAAGCACCTCAATACCCACAAACCGCTCCCCTACCATCCATCATGTCTACATGAAATTATCCGTTATCATCGTCAACTACAATGTGCGCTACTTTCTGGAGCAGGCCCTGCTGTCGGTACGGAAAGCGGGCAAAGGCGTAGATTGTGACGTATGGGTAGTGGATAATAACTCCGTGGACGATTCTGTGGCGATGATCACGGAAAAATTCCAGGAAGTTCACCTGATCGTCAATAAAGATAATCCGGGTTTTGCCATTGCCAACAACCAGGCGATCCGGGCTTCCGCGGGCGAATACGTCTTGCTGCTAAACCCAGATACCATCGTTAAGGAAGATACTTTTTCCCGCTGTGTGGTTTTTATGGACGATCATCCTCAGGCCGGGGCACTGGGTGTGCGCATGATCGATGGTTCCGGGAAATTCCTGCCCGAATCCAAACGGGGGTTTCCCACTCCCTGGGTGGCTTTTGCCAAAACGTTCGGTCTCTCCAGACTCTTTCCTCGTTCGGCTAACTTCAACGGTTACCACCTGGGGCATCTGGATGAAATGCAGACCCACCCGGTGGATGTACTTTCCGGAGCCTTTATGTTTTTGCGGAGATCGGTGCTGGACGAGATCGGGCTACTGGATGAAGCCTTCTTCATGTACGGAGAAGATATAGATCTGTCCTACCGGGTGATCAAAGCCGGCTATCAGAATTATTATTTTGCCGACACCAGCATCATCCACTACAAGGGAGAAAGCACCAAAAAAGGTAGCCTTAATTACGTGCGTGCCTTTTATAAGGCCATGATCATTTTTGCGCGCAAACATTTTCGGGGCAGCCAGGCACGCGGGCTCATCCTCATGTTGCAAATGGGGATTTATATACGTGCCTTTCTGACCCTGCTGGGCAATTTCTTTCGGCGTGCCTATCTACCGCTGCTCGATGCCGCACTTATTTTCGGCAGTCTCCTTTTCTTCAAGGATTTTTGGGCCAGCTATCATTTCCGGGATCCCGATTACTACAGCGCCACGGTAGTATACTTCAACTTTCCCCTGTATACGCTGACCTGGATCATCGCCATTTATTTCAGCGGCGGCTATGACCGCTCGGCGGGAATTCGGCATCTCATCAGAGGGATATTACTTGGTACCATTTTACTGGCTGCCATCTACGGATTTCTGGAAATGAGTTACCGTTCTTCACGTGCACTGATCATCCTGGGAACGGCAGGGGCCCTTATTACCACCGTTGGCCTGCGTCTGATACTTCATTTCTTCCGATACGGCAACTTCAAGCTGGGAAGCCGGTCTATACCACGTCTGATCATCGTCGGTTCCAGGCCGGAAAGCGAACGAGTACAGCAATTGCTACAGAAAGTGGGTGTGCAAAAAAACTTTATCGGCACTGTAGCTCCCGGCGAACAGGCGGATACAGATCCCGCCTATCTTAGTAATCTCTTCCAGTTGGACGAAGTAGTGCAGATCTATAAGATCGAAGAGATCATTTTCTGTTCCAAAGACATTCCGGCCGAGCGCATCATGTACTGGATGACCCGTCTGGGGCCGCATGTTGCTTACAAAACTGTGCCCGAAGAGAGCATGAGCATTATCGGTAGTCAGTCCAAAAACACTTCCGGCGAGCTCTATACGGTCAATCTTAATTTTGCGATCGATCAACCGGCCAACCGACGAAAAAAAAGATCGCTCGATCTTGTTTTGTGTGCAACCGTCTTGCTATTCAGCCCCGTCTTATTGTTGATCAATAGACGTAAGACAGCGGCAATCCTACAGAAATGGTGGTCTATTTGCGTCGGCCGAACCACTTGGGTGGCTTACGCCAAAACGAAGCGGTCAAACGCGCTGCCGCAAATCCCACCCGGGCTTTTTAGTCCAACCGATGCGCTGCATAAGATCCCTACGGATGATAAAACGCTGGAACGTCTGAATTTTCTCTACGCCAAGGATTATAACCCTGCTATTGATCTGGAGATCGTTTGGAAGGCTTTTTGGGGATAATGGATTTTTGGAAAAAGGCCTACCAGATATTCTCTTTTTTACTCTGATGTAAACCAATTATCTGATGGATAACCAACAAATTACCAGAGCAAGTCTCGGCAACTGGTTTAAAACCTTCGCTGAAATCTGGCCGTGGAGCACAGTAGCGTGTTCGATAAGGCAGAATATAATCAGGATCTTATCCTGATCGAATTGACCACCTACCGGCAGGAAAAAAAAGGAGTAGACTAGTGGGTACTACAGACGGACACGCCAATTGGATAGCCTGGGAATAGAAAGAGAAAATGCGGATAGAGGCCATCTTATCTGACAACCTCTATCCGCACATCTGGCGTTTAATCTACTGTTTCACAAACCGCTTATTGATCACGCGCTCGGGCGTTTCGATCGATAAGATGTAGAAACCGGATTGTAGATCAGCAATTGACAGGCGATCGATCTGATCCACCTGTTGCAGATTTTTGATTACCCGGCCGTTCACATCGTAAACTTTAAGGGCATCGATCTGCAAATTCGCCGGAATATTCAGATGCAGCACTTCTCTGGCCGGATTCGGATACAGGTTGACCAAAGGTTCGTTTGCATCAGTGGCAACTGTGAAGGACGGTCTTCCGGAAGTATCCTCCTTGGAAGGCAACAGGCTGATGCCGGATGCAGGCGCTTCACCCGGAAGACGGGCTCCGGAGATACCAGTTAGCGTAACCGCATCGATGTATATGTAATCCGAATTGGAGGAAGCATCACACTGGAAACGGAATTGGGCATTGGAGGGGAAATTGTATTCCGAGCTGTTGATGGTTACCGTTGCCACGTAAAAATTGTTGTTATTGAAGCTGCTACCGGCTGCATAAGCGGCCACTGTGCTCCAACTGGAACCATCATAATAGCGCACCCAGAAATCTTCTCCATTCTCCATACTGACTGGGTAGAAATAAAACTCCAATTCGAGTTGATCGTAAGCGCCGGCATTGAAGGAAGAAGAGGTCATTGCAGAAGCAGTTCCGGAATTGTCACGCAACTGAATAGAATAGCTTCCTTCATAGGATCTGCTACCGGAATATCGGGAACAATCGCTACCACCATCGCTCCAGCCGTCCCAGCCGCTTTCAAAGTAAGAACCGAAAATAACATTGGAACCGCCGCCGCCACAGCTGTTCGGGCAGGAACCGCCACAGTCGATACCAGTCTCATCTCCATTCTGGATGCCGTCGTTACAGGTAGCGCAGGGTGCGCAATCCGGACCACCACAGTCTATTCCGGTCTCATTGCCGTTCTGAATACCGTCCGAACAGGTAGGACCGCCGCCACCACCGCCTACACAAATGGTAGTGGTTTCGCTATATCCGAAACTACCGCCGGAAGCCAGCGTACCACTGGGTCCGGTTACCATATAAGAGCCATTGCCATAGGCACAGCAAATACCGTCACCATAGACATCGGAGATCGTAAAATCGTAACAGCCGTTAGGCAGACAGAAGTATTCGACCAGTGTAGAACCATCAGGTTGATTGCCGTAGGTACCACCGGAAGCGATCGTCGTGCCGCTGGAATTCTTCAGCGTCCAGCTCGTCTCTTCCGGATAGTTATCAAAAGTAATAGACAGGGTCACCGAATTATCGGTACAGGCGCAAGGAGCGCAGGAACCACCACAGTCAACGCCGGTCTCATCTCCATTCTGGATACCATCGCTACAGGTAGCACAGGGTACACAATCCGGGCCGCCGCAATCAACACCCGTTTCATTACCGTTCTGGATGCCATCCGTGCAGCTGGGTGGAGCCGGGGGCTGGCAGCCAATGGAATTGAGAAGACTCTCTCGGGCGCCTCCCGATTCAAACAATACGCGCATTCTGTCTTTTTGTCCCACGGTAAAGAGATTCATGCAGGCATCATCGGAATAATCCATGTAATTCTGTACCATATCCACCGAGCTACAGGATACGTGGCCGATGTCACAACCGTAATTAGCCGCATCGGAGGCCGGCGTATCGGATATAAAATCATCTACGGAACAACCACCGTCGCCCCAGATATGGCGCAAATTCAACCAATGACCGATCTCATGGGTAGCGGTACGCCCCAGGTCAAACGGAGACGCCGCAGCGCCGGTACTTCCGAAAGCAGCATAATCACATACCACCCCATCGGTAGAAGCGCTACCGCCGGGAAACTGGGCATATCCCAACAGGCCGTTGAGGTCACAGACCCAGATGTTGAGATAATCGGCAGCCGGCCAGGCATTCTTCCCCCCGTTGGCGTCGAATTTTACGGCATCATTGGAAGAAAAAGAAGTGCGGGAAGTAGAGGTACGGGTTATACCGCTGGTTGCATTGCCGCTGGGGTCGCGGGTGGCCAGACAAAATTCAATCTCCGCGTCCGTCGCCTGCGACCACACATTATCGGCATCGCTGTTGGTGCGGCGGAAATCTTCATTTAGAATAGCGATCTGGCTCAGGATCTGTGCATCGCTGATGTTTTCGGCCGAAGTATTGTATACTACATGCACCACCACCGGAATGGTAACAACACCGGTAACTGCTCTCCCCTGCGATTGTAACACTCGTTGGGTAAAGTGCTCGATCCTTTCCATTCTACTTTCCTGCTTGGGGTCTTTCTGTTTCTGGAATTCCAGATACGGCATGGTACCGCAATTACGGCCTTGCCCCCATCCGGTGACGGCAATGGCCAGTAAAAAGAACATACTAATCGTAAAACTTAAACATCTCATGTGGTTCTATTTTGTATGAAACAATAGGAGTTACACCTGAAGGCCGGCACAGTGCAGTCTTCGGCAAAGTTTTAAGATAGAAGATGGTGTAAAATTGTGCTTACCTACCGTGGGGCATCCGCTGTAGAGATGAAGGGGAGATAATTGCTTATGGTAGTGAACTGTTTAGTCGGGATCAAACAGTAAAGAGAAGGTATACAATCCGGACGGTGTGTCTCTATGATTGCCCAATTTAAAAAAAAAATGGAATTTAGGAAAGTTAGGACAGGACTAAATACATATACGAAAATATTTCCATATATACAAGTAACGAAATATTGTAGTCAATCAGGAATATAGCTAAGCATTCAGAAAATTATCGAGATGTTCTTT
>JAGQXH010000391.1 GCA_020436695.1 Lewinella sp.
CCAGCGGTGGCACGATGGAGATCAAGAAAACGAGCGGTCAGTCTGTGGATTACCGGATCAAGGTACCGCAGCGGGCCAATCTGAAAATTGAGGAAGACGGCTGGGGCGGCAGTGGCGATTACGAAATCCGCGGGTGTCAGGGTGAAATTGAGATCCTGACTACTAATTCCGACATGGTGTTGGAAAATGTCAGCGGTCCGATCATCGCCAAATCTACCTCCGGGGATATCACCGTGAAATACGGAACGCTCAATACCGAAAAACCGACATCGATCGTAAATACCATTGGTTTCATTGATGTTTCTTTCCCGTCAGCAGCGAAAGCCAGCCTGAAGCTGCGCAGCATCTCCGGAGAGATCTATTCCGATCTGGACCTGAAAGTCCCCGATAATGATTTCAAGCAGAAGTACTCCTCGAAGATCGATGGCGACCTCAACGGTGGCGGCGTGGAGATCAGCCTGCATGCGATCAGCGGCGACATCTATTTACGTAAGCAATAATATTTTTACTGTCGGTCTTATCGGCCGATGGGAGATCACCCAACTGTAAATTATATGGTGAGTAGGCGATATGGTGATGTTGTGAGAGACTCACCATATCACAAAATCACCATATAACCAAATCACCGACTTACCATTCAAATCATGAAACGTACCATTATCCTTTTTACTTTACTGATCGGCATTACCTCACTGGCTTTGGCCCAACGCATGACCAAAGTAGATGAAGCCACGTTTAAAGTACCTTCCAGCAAGAAGATAGAAGCCAATCTTAAGTTTGCCAAAGACATTGTTATTTCCTCCTGGAACCGGTCGGAGATTGGCCTGAAAAAGACGATCACCTACAGTGATGAAGCCTTACTGACTATCGACCAGCAAAAGGCGGAAGAAAAAGCCGGCGTACTGGTCATCGAAACGGATTACGATATGAAAGATCGTAAGAACGACCGTTATAACTGCTGGAGCTGTGACGACGAAAATTGGAATGGAAAGGAATGTATATGCTTCCAGATCAGTTACGAACTAATGCTTCCGGCTGGGATGGATCTGAGTCTGGAAACTATTTCCGGCGATATCACCATGGGCAACTATTCCGGAGGGAATATGGAGCTGAATTCCATTTCCGGTGGCATTGAAATTAAAGGTTACCGCGGGGCGATCCGGGCAAAGTCCATCAGTGGCTTTGTCGATTTCTCTTCCCCTTCAAGTCAGGGCCTGGATGTTGCTTTCAAATCAGTTACCGGAGAGATCTATACTGATTTTGACATGAAGCTGGACGAAGGCAGCACGGCCTGGTCCAAGCGCCTGAACCGCAGCGTAAACGGCGGCGGCAAAAAGATAGCTCTGGAAACCGTTAGCGGCGACATCTTCTTCAGGAAGGCAAACTGACCTGTTCGAGAAAACGCTGAACAAAAGCATCATCGTTCAGTTGCGGATAGGCCTGATACACCCGGTCAATCTCCAGAGATTGACCGGGTGAAAGGTCTTCTTCCGGGTCAAGACACCAAATGCCTTTCAATAATCCCTGTCGGTACAATACCTCATGGATGCCGGCGATACAACCCGCAAAATTATTTGCGGCATCAAAAAAAGCAGCATTGGCATCGGTCACCTGAATGGCTTCCGTCAGTATTTGCGGTGGAATTTTTGCCCCGGAATCGACCAGTTGATGAATGCGGTCGAGAAGTAGTACAGCCTCATGGGTCCAGACCGCCCAATGTCCCAATAAACCACCAACGATACGCTTTTTTACCACGCCTCTGGGTGTGGAAATGGCATATTCACTTAGCAGATCGACAACAATGTTGTCATCGTTACCGGTATACAGCGCGATCTCCTCGCAGCGATCGGAATGCGCTACAGCCTGCACCACATCCAGCGTCTGATAGCGGTTGAAAGGTGCCATTTTTATGGCATACAGGTTATCGATTGCCGACAGGTCTTCCCAAAATTTTTGTGACAACAATTTTCCGCCAACGGCTGGCTGCAGATAAAAACCGAACAAAGGCATGACCTCACTCACCGCTTTCGCCCGCCGGATCAGCTTTTCTTCCGACCAGTCACTTAATCCATTGGAGCTGAGTAACACCAGATCATAACCGAGACTATGCGCCAGTTCTGCTTCCTGCACCGCCTGAGCAGTTGGTCCGCTTACCCCCGCAATTTTGATAAAGGGGCGGTCGATACCTGATCTGTCTACCTCTTCTGCCGCGAGTGACAGCACTTTTTCGTAAAGTCCGACCTTTGGATCCCGAATGGCAAATTGAGTGGTATGTACTCCAACCGCCACGCCGCCGGCTCCGGCCTCGATATAGTAGCGGGTAAGCAAGCGTTGGTGATTTTCGTCCAGCTTGCGGTTTCCAGTAAGTGCCAGGGGATGGGCCGGAATGACGGTGCCGCGCAATAGCAGGTCTTTTATATTTTGATGAAGGCCTGGTTTATTGGACATAATGGTACTTTCTTTTGATGGATTAGTTATTATGCCACTGTTGGCAAAGAACTTTTCAAATGACAGCGAAACAAATTGCAGTCTACAGATCAATAGGTGTAAAATGATGAGGTTTTCTACTGCACACGATTCATCACAACATTACAGCATTATAAAATCACATCATCACAAAATCACAACATCAAAAAACACCATCCCGCGCCTCAAAGTGAGTAGGTTTATTGATTTCTTCACCACCGGTTCTTATCCATTCCGCCGTCCATTCGATCATTTGGTTGGTCGTTACCCGTGGAGGCCCCATAAGCCGCTGAGACTCGCGGGCATCACTCAGAAGCGCCGTCGGCATGGGCTCGTTCACCAGCTTGGGTGTTTTTCCGAGTAATTTTCCAAAAGTTAGAGCCAGTTGCCTGACTTCCAGTACTTCCGGGCCGGTGATATTCAGAATGCGGGGAGGGCTGTCGGTATGCAGCAGGGATCGTATGGCGTATTCATTGGCGTCACCTTGCCAAATTACGTTGACATGTCCCATCCTAAGATCGATCTCCTCTTCGTTCCATACTTTGCGGGCGATATCGTTTAGTACCCCATACCGGAGATCCAGGGCGTAATTCAGGCGGTAGATCAACACCGGCGTCTGGTATTGTTGTGAGAAATGTTCGAACAGTCGCTCCCGCCCCAAACACGACTGGGCATATTCTCCTACAGGTTCAGCCGGTGTGAGCTCCGAAGCACCAGAACCGCTCACCGGAGTGAATGGATAGATATTCCCGGTCGAGAAAACTACAATTCGGGCATCCCGGAAGGTTTCGGCTACCCGCCCCGGCAGATAAGTGTTCATCGCCCAGGTGTAGGCCTGATTGCCGGAAGTGCCGAATTTTTGTCCGGCCATAAAAATGACATTCTTCACCCTGGGCAGGCTTTGCAGGAACGCTTCATCCATCAGGTCCCCGGCAATGGTCTCGATACCGGAAACTTCCAGAGCCTCTCTTTTTTTAGGGTCTGAAAAACGGGAAACGCCGATCACTCTTTTATTCAGCTTTCCTTCCAGGATGGCTCGTCGGGCCAGTCGGGCCAGGCTGGGGCCCATTTTGCCACCTATGCCCAGGATGAGCAGGTCACCGTCTAATTGATGGAGGTCGGCGACCAGCCGCTCGGACGGACGCGTCAGCTGCTCTTCTAATTCCGCTATATTTTTCATGTTGTGATCATGGTTAGAATGTGATTTCCGGCCAGGAAAAGCAGCAATAAGAGACCTGCTCCGGCCAGGATATTTTGCATAGTCGTATTGGCTAAAGCCCCCATCCGGCCGGTATCATTGGCAAGTAACAGAATAACAATGGCCACCAGCGGTGCTACAATAATAGTGAAAGCCTGTGCAAAAATAATGAGCTGCAAAGGAAAGGTGCCGAAGTAGACGGCAATTCCGGCCCCGAGCACGATCACCAGCATGATCAGTCTTCTGACCGGCCAGAGATGTAGCTGCTGACCCAGGCCGAATGCATCGGCCAGCAGTGCTCCACCGATGGTGGCATTGCCGACCAGCGAGGAAAAGGAGGCCGCAAAAAAACCGGTCATGAAAGCCAGTGTGGCAAAGCGTCCAAAGAGAGGCTCTAATGCCAGTGCCAGTTCGGCCGGGGTATTGACCGATATTTGCTGGCGATGCAGCACAGCTGCAGCGCAGATCATGATCATGCTGCTCAGTAAACCCAGTGTAATGATACCGCTTCGACTTTCGGTTTTGGCCCGCCCCAGATCATCGGCCTTCCAATGCTTTTCCCTAACCAGATAGGCCTGATAAAAAGCGGCAGCGATAGAAAAACTGGAAGCGAAAAGAGCAATGGTAAGTCCTTTACTGCCATTCGGAACAGTCGGTATCAAGCCGGCTATCAGCGCTGAAATATCAGGCCGACTTAGTACCAACGTCAGTAAAAAACAGGCCAGCATCAGCAAGACCATAACGATCATGATCCGCTCCAGGATTTTGTAAAAGGATCGGAAAAACAACAGGGCAATGGCGGCGAGTGAAAAGAAAATGATCCAGGGCGTAGAGGAAATACCCGTCAGCCCGGAAAAAGCCACTCCCGCACCAATGGAGTTACCGGTCTGAAAAGCAGCCGTAATGATGAAAATGCAGATCCCCAGGATAATGGCCGCCGCTTTGCCGTATTTGCTCCGTACAACTTCCAGGAGAGAATCCTTATTGGCCAGCCCAATGCGGGTACTCATTCCGGTATAGACGATCATAAAGAAAACGGCTACAACGATGGCCCAAAGTAGTTGATATCCAAACCCGGCACCTAATTTGATCATAATGGTCAGGCTGCCCGGGCCGAAAACCAGTGCGGCCGTGATCAGGCCGGGACCAATATGGCGGAATAGTTGCTGCTCCTTTTTATTCATAGTGTAAGATGAAAATAGTGGTGGGGCAATGGTATCGAAATCTTACAGGTGTAATACCATTACCACATAGACGTTATGGACCTAATTCACCATTATCCGAGGCCTATCTGTAAATAAGGTTGAATAATACATGTTCCATCCCAACCCTTTTTAATATGCCGGTAGTCTACACAATCAAAGGAATTCCGAATCTAGTTGTTGCTTCAGATTTAATCAGAAAAACAGAGACCATGTCCAGAATTCTACTCGCTTGTTTTATGATCGGTTTGGCCTTCAGCCTTAACAGCTGTCTTGAAGATAAATGTCAGGCTACCCGCCAATATACGGTCTATAAGCCGATTTATGCCAAAATGGAGGAATATAGAAATGCCGTACAACCGGAAGGAGCACACACGCTGGGTAATACCGGAGCGCTCTATATTTACCAGAACTATATTTTCATCAATGAGCTCCGGGAAGGTATTCACATCATCGATAACACCGATCCGTCGAATCCGACACCGATCGCCTTTTTAAACATCCCCGGCAATTCCAATCTGGCCGTACGCAATAATCTGCTTTATGCCGATAATTATGTCGATCTGGTTGTAATGGACATTTCCGATCCGCTCAATGTGAAATATGTGGGCCGTACGGAGAATGTCTTTGACTCCTATCCTTTTTACGAAGATCTCGGTTATCTGGTGTATTACGAAGAATCGGAAGAGACTGTGGAGTTGAGTTGCAGCGATCTGAATTACGGTCGGGATATCTTCTGGTTTCAGGATGATTTCATTGCCGTTGATGTGGCCTTCGGTGCACCGGAAGTGCTGAGCAGCCAGGCTGGTTTTGATAGTGCAAACTCTTCTGACGGCTCCAATATCGGGCAGAGCGGCTCACTGGCTCGTTTCAGCATCATTGACAAATACCTGTATTCAGTATCCGAATACGACCTGCGGGTATTCGATCTGAAAGACCCGGTCAATGCGGAACTGGCTTCCACTATCAATATCGGCTGGGGTATTGAGACGATCTTTCCCTATAAAGACAATCTTTTTATCGGTGCCAACAACGGCATGTACATCTATGATAACAGTGATCCGTTAAATCCGACCCAGCTTTCGCTATTTCAGCACGCTACGGCTTGTGATCCGGTATTTGTAGATGGAGAAACGGCTTATGTGACCTTGCGCGATGGGCAGGAGTGCCAGAGTTTCTCCAACCAACTCGATGTAGTGGATATCAGCGATCTGTCTGCGCCGCAATTGCTGGCTACCCATCCGATGCAACATCCGCATGGCTTGTCGGTGAGCAATGACCGCCTGTATCTCTGCGAAGGAGACTTCGGTTTTAAAGTCTTCGATGTATCGGATTACCACACTATCGGAGAGCACCAACTGGCTCAGGTTGATGACTTCTCAGCCTATGATGTCATTACGATCTCACCGCGCAATCTGGCGATCGTGATCGGGAAGGATGGTTTATATCAGTTTGATATTACGGATCCGGCCAGCCCACAGCGACTGAGTTTGTTGCCGACAGGGAGGGAGTGACGGTAATTAATGGGGAATATGGCTAAGAAGACATTTATGGAAGATAGCTATGGAACACTAACGACCTATCAAATAACCTAAAACCAACCAGTATGACTAAAACACTACTACCTCTCGTTTTTGTGATAGCCGGCTGTTTCTTTTTCAGCGGCTGTCTGGAAGATGAATGTCTGGCTACCCGCAGGTACACGATCTATACACCTGTGTATGCGAAAATGGAAGAATCCAGATCCGTAGTTATCCAGGCGGAGTCTCCGCGGGAACTGCGGAATCCGGGATCGGTATTTGCTCACGGTGACTATCTGTTCATCAGCGAACGACATGAAGGCATTCACATCGTAAATAATGTTGATCCGGCTAATCCGGTACCGGTAGCTTTTATACCCGTTCCGGGAAGTACGAACTTTGCCGTTCGTAATAACCTGCTGTATACCGATGACTACATCGATCTGGTAGCGATCGATATCACCAGGCCGGAGTCGGCGCATTTGGTGAGCCGTACGGAGAATGTTTTTCCGGCCTATACCTATCGGGAAGCCTTAGGACATGTAGTACGATACGAACCCTCAACGGAAACGATGGAACTGGCTTGTCATGAGGTCAATTTTGATAATGACGTTTTCTGGGTGGAAAGCAAAGGCGGTTTCGCCGTAGAAGAAAGCCTGGCCGAAGCGGAGCAGAACACTAGTGAACAGGTAGTAGGAATTGCCGGTTCGCTGGCCCGTTTTACCCTCGTAAATGGATATCTATATGCTCTGGCGGAAGATGAGATTTATGTGTTCGATCTATCAAATGGAGCATCTGCAGCCTTATTGACGAAGGTAACTGCCGGACGGAATGTTGAAACGATCTTTTCAAAAGATCAATCTCATTTGTATTTAGGCGCAGCGGAAGGGATGTACATCGCCTCCCTGGAAGACCCCATCCAGCCTCATTTGATTGCCTTGGTGCCGCACCGGGCAGCCTGTGATCCGGTATATGTGGAAGGGAACTATGCTTACATCAGTGTTCGGACTGGAACATTTTGCGGCGGCAATTCCCCCGACAACTTTGTACAGATCGTAGATATTTCCAATATGGCCCAGCCCGTCGGGCTGCGTAGCATTCCCATGGATAATCCTCATGGTCTTTCAATTGTGAACGACCAGTTATTCATATGCGAAGGAACGCACGGCCTGAAAGTCTTTGATGCTACGGACCGGGTGGAGATCTACGATAAACTGTTGATGAGTATGAAGGGGTTTACTGCTTACGATGTGCTTGCTGTGCCGCAAAAGGATCTGCTCGTTCTGATCGCCGAAGATGGCATATATCAACTTAATATCGCTAATTTTGGACAACCCGAGATCTTAAGCATTTTGCAACGGAAATTTCAATAAGCGATCAAATGATCATCGTAAAAAAAAGCCTTTTGGGTTTTAAGTGCCTTATCAGGTGTGCCTTTCTGATGTTACTGTGCCTGTTGGCGTCTCCTGATGCGCTGATGGCACAAGGCAAAACGGTACCGAATACAGTACGGGATACCATCTATCATCGAAATGGGTGGGTTTATCACGGTCAGATCACGAAGTATACCGAAGGGGAAATGGTGCGTCTGCGGGATCCCAGCGGCGCACC
>JAGQXH010000392.1 GCA_020436695.1 Lewinella sp.
GGCAAAAATGCGATCATTAAATTGCCGGGACCGCAGGCGAATGACAATGCGCTCCTGATCCAGTTCGATGATCGAGCACTTAAAGATCTGTCCGGCCAGCACACCAATCTGCCCTTCCTGCTGAGGATATAATACCGCGATATCTCCAGAGCGGAAATTGGCCAATGGGTGAGTGCGTTCCGTGCGCCGGAAAATGAGGATGGGTTCTTCCTCCCCGGAATGGTTTTCGGCCAGTTCGAGGAATTCGATGAGATTAAAGTTCTCGATCTTTTCTTCGGGAGTGTTGAGCCAGAGAGCCGCCAGTCCGTTCAGGGTCTCCTGATCCGACGCCCCGGTCTTCGCCAGCGCCTGCTCCCGGGCCACGAATCCGGCAAAGGCAATAAAGTAACGTTTTTCCAGATCGTCCAGCCGGTTGTACACCGCTTCAAACTGCGCCAGATGGCTGCGGGCAAAGCCGCGCAATTCCGGAAACCGGGCCGGTGACAGGCGTCCGAAAAGGCGTTGGCCCTGCTCGATAAGATCATCTTCCCCCTCCCCGAGCTGGGCCAGCAATCGTTCCAGTGCCACCAACTGATTCCTAAGCTGCATCGCTTCGTACTGTTGCGAGCGAATAGTAGGCGCAAAACGCAACTGGCGATCATCCTGACCGGAATAAAGGATGTAATTAGCTACCTTGGTCTTGCTGCCGAAAGCGGAATGTACCAACAGATCATACAGCAGCGTCTGGGTAAAGTGACTGGCACTCAGGCCATATACGTTCGGCATGAAAGGCTTGCCGCTCTTTAGCTCTACGATGGCCGCCTGATCGTCCTGTCCGGCCGGTCGATAGAGAAGGTCCAGCCGGCCCTGCAACCCGTATGTTTCCGAATAAAAGGAAGGTTCCAGATAACAATCTTCCCGCAGAATGTTCTCCGAAGCAAAGTCCTGCGCTACCATGCGTTTCAGATGCACAAAATGCTTCTGACTCTTCTGCATGATCTCCCGGATCTGCCGGTCGGTAAACAGGCAAAAGGTCAATGGATTAAGCTGAAAAGTTTTCGGCGCGAGATCCTGGAAAGTAGCTTCCGGATCGGTCATCAATTCATCCAGAAAATAATTGGCGATATGACCGATCATCAAAGCACTGGTCGCTTCAAAGGGTAAAAATTTCTTCAGCAGATACCCCCAGGGGTCGGCACCCTGCGGCTGGAAACATTCGGAGACGGAGGTTACTTCCACCAGAAAATCGGGCTCTACCACGAAAGCCCGGGGGCGATAGATGCCGTCGGCACCTACTTCTACATCGATCAGATTGAGCAATACCGGAAATCCGGTGATCGAATGGATCAGATCAATGGTCGGATTGAAATTTTCATTGTGATCGGCAATATTGTAGGCGATCCGGACCACCGTTTCGGGCTGTACTTCCGAGCGGGCGAGCAGACAGGCACCGGCTTTATCGTCTTCCAGCGCCAGCACCCGCAGTTTGGGCAGGAACTGTTTTACTTCCACTGCTACAAACGGCACCGTCCACTCAGCGGGTATCAGTTCGGCAATTTCAGCTGCGGGTGGCTCGTCGAATATAGCTTCGATGCAGTTGCCCAGTACTTTAGTGCCTAACAGGAGCAATTCTTCCGTTTGTCCGCCATCGGCCAGTGGGGCTCGCTTGCGAAACTGATGCACGTAATACTGCAGCCGGCGGTTGAGCTGATATTTATGGCAGGTGTAAGCGATCCGGGCGAAAAGTGTGGTAAAATGCAGCTTCTCCTGCCGGGTCGCTTCCACGAACAGCAGGTTCAGCAATCGATAGAGCGCCTCTATCTTGCCCTCCGGAGACAGGGCTTCGGCCGTAATTGCTTTTTGTAGTTCGCGATAAAATAATTTTGGCAGCGCGTTATCAGACATGCCTAAGGTTTTGGCTGATAGAATGAATAGGAGCTCCTCTGCCTTTGGCATCTCCCCAAAGGGGAGAATCTTCACCAAGAACTATGAAGGCAGATTGAAATTTAGTCTACCATTAAAAAAAGGTAGCTATGAGGTAAAGATACGATTTTTGGACTTTAAACGGACTTTCGTATTTTAGTAGTCGTTGAGCCGAAAGTCACTGCTTTCCCAAACAAATTATGACTTACTTACTGATCGACTTTCGACTAGTTTCCCCATAGTTTTTGCGTATAAACACCGGTCTTCTACCCTACCCTGCAACAGCAGCCGGTAAAAAACCGTTTATCCTTGCACACCCAAAGAGCAAACCTACAGCATGCACGCAAAACTGTTTCGATGGAGCCCACTTCTTCTACTGATCGTCTTCACGTCATACGCCTGCCGGACCGATCCTCCCAAACAAAGCGGCGCGGGTAAAGCTATGGATTACTGGAGTATGCTGCGCTCCTATCCCGACGGCCGTATATATTCCAGTCATCTGTCCAGGGCCTATGAGATCTGGAGTGGGCAGATCGGCCTGCGCAATGAACCCGAATGGAGATCACTGGGGCCAAAAAATGTAGGAGGTCGCACCCTCTGTCTGGCATTTCACCCTACTGATAAAAACATCATTTACGCCGGATCGGCCAGTGGTGGGCTTTGGGTGAGTCATACTACCGGCAAGGGAGCTGATGCCTGGCAGCGGCTCCGCACGGGCTTCCCGGTAATGGCAGTCAGTAGTATAGCTGTTAACCCGCACCGGCCGGACGAGATCTTCATCGGCACCGGAGAAGTTTACAATTATAGAGCGGCACGTCCCGGCGTGGACGACCGCTTCAATCGCGGCAGCTATGGTATGGGTATTTTGAGGTCTTCTGACGGAGGTCGTACCTGGAAGCCTTCCCTGGACTGGCGCAATACCGAACTGCGCGGCGTCTGGAAGATCATTTTTAATCCCTTGCGGAGTTCGACCCTGCTGGCAGCAACCACCGAAGGGATTTTCCGCAGCCGGGACAACGGCAACAGTTGGCAGCAAATATCCAGTCGCAGAATGGCTACCGATATCGAGATGCATCCGGTAGATACTAACGTCATCTACGTAAGCCATGGTGGATATCGCAGTTTGGAGACCGGCGTCTACCGCTCTATGGACGGCGGGCAGCATTTCGAATTACTCGATCAACTACCCACCAGTTTTACCGGCAAAACGGCCATTAGTCTGGTCCCGTCCGAACCGGACTGGGTTTATCTTTCCATTGCAGATGATCTGAAGTCGATCGGCCTTTTCCGTTCTATTGACCGGGGGCAAAACTGGACCCTGCTCAATACCAATGATGTGGCCCAATGGCAGGGATGGTACGCCCATGATGTAGCCGTAGATCCAAAAAATCCCAACCGGTTGATCTATGTGGGGATCGACGCCTGGCGTTCTAACAATGGAGGCCATGACCTCAAGCAGTTATCGTACTGGCAACACTGGCAGTTCGGGAAAACGGCGGTGGGCTCACCGGAAGGACCGGCCCAATACGTACATGCCGACATCCACGCCGTATATTATCATCCGGCCGATGCCAATCAGGTTTTTGTAGCCACCGACGGCGGCATCTTCGCCTCCACCGATGGCGGTACCAGTTGGCAATCTCGCAACGGAGGTTATCAGACCCAGCAGTTCTATGCGGATTTCGCCAGTGCAACGAGGGATTCCAATCTGGCAGTCGGCGGTCTACAGGATAATTCTACCGTCATCTATGATGGTGAAGCCGCCTGGAGCAGGCGGATCGGCGGTGACGGGATGAATGCGGCCATCGATCCCGAAAATCACCAGCTAATCTACGGCTCGCTGCAAAATTTACAGGTATTGCGTTCCATCGACCGGGGAAAGACTTTCCGGCGTATGGTCATCGGCAGTTCAGCCAGCGAGATCCGTAATTTTAACAGCCCTTTTGTACTTGATCCTGCCGATCCGACCCGAATTTATGCCGGAGCACAACATCTCTATATTTCCGAAGACCAGGGTATCACCTGGAATGTATCAACGGATCAGGATGGAGAAAATTCCATCCTTAGGATTGCCGTGGCTCCCAGCGATGCAGGACTGATCTATCTGAGTACCAATTCAGTAGACGGCAGTCAGTCTCCGGGCGTGTTCAAACTTTCCGAAGGGAGAGCCAGTACCTGGCAGCGAATGCAGGGGCTACCGGAACAAATATGTACCGATCTGGTTTTCCATCCCAATAACGAAGAAGAGGTATACGTCCTGTTTGGCGGCTACAATAATCCTCATGTATTCCATTCCCGTGATAACGGACAAAGCTGGCAATCCATCGATAATAACCTGCCGGACCTGCCCACGCACACGCTCTTTATCGATCCTGAACACCCTCAACATCTATATGTGGGTAATGATATGGGGGTATTTTTTTCCGAAAATGGAGGTAAATACTGGCAGTGGATCTCCCGGGAACTGGCCGAGGCGGTGATGGTGATGGACCTGAGCTACAGCCCCAGCAACCGGAAGCTGCGGGTAGCAACCCACGGTTTGGGAGCCTATGAACTGGCACTGGATGGTATTAAAATTACCCCGTCATCTGATCCGGGCCCGATCCTGACCCTTTCTCCTCCTTTCCCTAATCCGACTTCAGGAAGCTTCAGCATTAAATGGCAGTCGGACGAAAAGGGAGAGCTGACTTTTCAGGTGATTGATGTGCCGGGACGAATCCTGGAAACCCATCAGATTAGCTTTCAGGCCGGCGAAAAGACTGAAGCAGATTTTGATCTAAGTGCCCGGGCGAACGGCGTTTACTGGATAGTTGTTGAAGATAGTGCCCGGATCCGGCGGTGGACTTTCCGGGTGCTCAAGACCAAATAGGGATAATCTCAATTTCGATTTAAGATAAAAGCATACCTTTGCCCTCGAATTCGGTACCGTTAGCAGCAGCCCATACGGGCCACAAGCCTGCAACTTGTACAATTGTTTAACCGTACCCACAAACTAATGACTAATAAACGTTTACGGAATCTCGTCAACAAAGACGAGCTCAAGCGGCGTCTGCAGGAAAGCAGCGAGTCGCGTACGACCCTTTCTTTTTACCAGTATCACCACATCGAAGATCCGCAGGCCTTCCGGGATCAGCTCTTCCTGAGTTGGAGCGAGCTGGGCGTTTTTGGCCGGGTCTACGTAGCGGATGAGGGGATCAACGGGCAGATCTCCCTACCCACTGAAAACTTTGAAGCTTTCAAAGCGGCCCTCTACAGCATTCCATTTCTGAACGGCATCCGACTGAACGTAGCGGTGGACGATGATGGAAAATCCTTTTACAAGCTGGCCATCAAAGTGCGAACGAAGATCGTTGCAGACGGTCTGAACGATGCCACTTTCGACGTCACCAAACGCGGCAAACACCTGGATGCCGCCGCCGTCAACGAACTCATGAACCTGGAAGATACCATCGTCGTAGATATGCGCAACCACTACGAATCGGAAGTAGGCCATTTTGAAGGGGCCATCTGCCCCGATGTGGAAACATTCCGCGAGGCCCTTCCGCTGGTGGAAGATATGCTGGAAGAAGATAAGGACAAAAATATCATCATGTACTGCACCGGCGGTATTCGCTGTGAAAAGGCCAGTGCTTACTATTTGCATAAAGGATTTAAAAATGTGCACATGATCGACGGCGGGATCATCGAATATACCCGCCAGTGTAACGATCAGGGACTACCCAATAAATTCCGGGGTAAGAATTTCGTTTTCGACGAACGTCTCGGAGAACGCATCTCCGAAGAGATTATTTCCCACTGTCATCAATGTGGTGCTCCTTGCGACACACACGTCAACTGTGCCAATGACGCCTGCCACATCCTGTTCATTCAGTGTGATGCCTGCGCCGAAAAGTATCATCACTGCTGCTCGGAGAAGTGTAGTGATTTCACGCAGTTGCCCGAGGAAGAACGTGCCCGCCTGCGGCCGGTCACTGAATTTAACGGTACGAAGTTTGGAAAGGGGCGGTATAAGGCGTTTCGGCCGGGTGGTTCATTGTTAGTACCTGGTAATAAGTAATGAAATAATGATGAGTTGATTCATGGATCAATAAATACACTCAACGACCTAACCCCCCATTTCAACGACTAAATTTGCCCTCTTCCGCTTTCTCATGGACTTTTGACCTATTCTTTTACAAAAGTCAAAAAGCATGAAAAAGCAACTCGGCCTGTTAGCCTTATTCGGAATACTCTTTTTTTCTTCCTGCCTAACCTCACTGCATCCACTGTACACCCCCGAGACGGAGACGTACGATGCAGCATTGCTCGGATTGTGGAAAAACGAAGAGGAGTCTTTTCTCTTCGAAAAAGCACCAAAGGGAGATTATTACAAACTTACTTACCAGGGCAAGGATAGTGCCCCGCAGGAGATCGAAACCCATATGATCAAGCTGGGAGCTTACTATTATCTGGATTTCCATCGTTGGGTAGACAATAGCAATTTGTATGATGGTTATAATGTATTAACCCCAACAGTCGATGCGCATAACTTCTTCCGCGTGAGCTGGGATAACCAACAACTTCAACTGATCATGTTTGATGGGGAAAAGATCGAAGAGCTGCTGGAACAAAGGCGGGCCCGCATCAAGCATGAGCGTCTGGAAAATGATGAATTTGTACTTACCGCCCAACCGGAAGAACTTCAGCAATTCGTACTGAAATACGCCGATGAATTACTGGATTTCTCCTCCCCCTTGGAATTACCCAAAGTGAGCACCCGATGAAGATCTCTGCAAAACTACTCCGGCATCCGTGGCTGCAGCACGGATGTTTTTGGTTATTGTCAACTTACGTACTATTGCGGATCTTCAATAAAGATCCGGATTATTTCACGACAGATCTGATCTATACCTTTCTATTCCAGTTTGCGCTTTGGTTCGTGGTATACGCCCAGCTATTGGTATTGATACCTCGCTTTTTCAAATCGGGTCGATACGTACCTTACGGTTTGGGTTTTCTGCTATCTCTATTCATTGGAGTGGGTATCCACTGGCTGACTTTCACCTATCTGGCTGATTGGCTGTTTCCCGGTTATTTCTTTATTAGTTACTACAAGTTGTCGGAACTCCTGCAATTCATGCTGGTCTTTGCCGTCACTGCCACACTTTTGCACCTTTCTAAATCCTGGTTTGAATTGCGCCGAAAGGAAAAACAGATCCACCAGTTGGAGCGGGAAAAACTGGATGCGGAGCTGCAGGCGCTGCGGGCACAACTCGACCCTCACTTCCTCTTCAATAGTCTGAATAATGTCTATTCACTGGCCCTAGATAAGGATGAAAAAGTACCGGCATATCTGCTGCGCCTGTCCGATAACCTGCGCTACATGCTGTACGAAAGCCGGGAGGTACAGGTGCCATTCGCGAAAGAACTGGAGTATATGGAGAATTACCTCTTCCTTCAGCAACTGAAATTCGGGGAGAAAGTGCATATCGATTTACAGCTAAACGGTGAAGTAAAAGAGCAGCAAGTGGCCCCGCTCCTGTTCATCCCTTTTATTGAAAACAGTTTTAAACATGGGATGAAGGGCAAAACGAAGAATGCAGCGGTACTTATCCGGTTCGAACTGGCACCGGACAGCATCCGATTCCATATCCGCAATACACTTCCCCAGCAGCAAATAGAGGAAACCACACTTCTTCCAACAAGTGGAGGGATTGGTCTGGAAAATGTAAAGAAACGACTGGCATTACTGTATCCTGGGCGGCATGAGCTGAAGATCTCAAAAGAGGCAGGGTATTTTGAGGTGAAGCTTTGGATGTCAATCTAGCTAATCGGTAAAAATTATCACAGCATTACAGCATCCCAGTATTACAACATCAATTTTATGAAAACCGTAATCATCGACGACGAACCACTGGCTATTAGAGTGCTCGAAAAATATACCCGGGCCAATCCGTTGCTGCAATGGCAGGCCAGTTTCACGGATCCGCTGGAAGCCTTCGCCTACATACGGGAGCAC
>JAGQXH010000393.1 GCA_020436695.1 Lewinella sp.
TGTTTTTCAACGACGAGATCCGGGGTAAAAAGAAATACATCCGCGACCTGTCAAAAGGGAATCAGAAAAAAGTAGGTATTGCTGCAGCCCTGATCGGGAATCCTGAAGTAGTCGTTTTGGATGAACCCTTTGCCAATCTGGACCCTACCTCCCAGATCCGCCTCAAACAATTGATCCGCGAACTCGACGATGACAAAACCGTACTGATCTCCAGCCACGATCTGAATCACGTCACGGAAGTGTGCGAGCGCATCGTCGTGCTGGAGAAGGGCAAGATCATTAAGGATATCTTTACAGGAGAGGATACTCTACAGGAATTGGAAACCTATTTTGCAGTGTAGCCTGGAATCTGTTAATTTAAAATTAAAGGTAGTGTCCATGCTTGATGCTATCTCGGCAAGGCTTTAAATTGAAGGGGAAACCAGTTAAAATCCTTCAGATGAAAAAAGTGCTCATGTTGCTCCTGATATTAAGTACGTTTTCCCCGTCTTGCTCTCAAACGAGAGTGATTAAGTCTGATAATCAACTCCGGGTAATGAAAATGAAGAACGGTGATATCATGGAATTAAATTCCACCGAATTCCTGGTGAAGAGTAATACCTGGAATCTGGAGACTACCGATCATTTTAAGTTCTATTTCGATATGGCCATATCCGATGAGCTTCGAAATCGAACCAAGGAAGCACAGGAGCTAAATTACCGGGAGTTGGCTAAACTAATGGGGATCAAAAATGAAACATTTGAACGGATCAATTTCTGGCTTTTTAAGGACAAGGCACAAAAGATAGCGCTGACACTGGTGGATAGCGATGCCCACGCCATCAGTACTTTTCCTTCTGTTTATTATTTACCAAAAAATGCGACCGGTGCCCAGGAAGTAGGTCATGTGATGACCCAAAAACTCTGGGGTTTTATTCCCAAGACCAGTAATTATTCTCTCCTGATCGATGAGGGTTTTAATTTCTATATCGATGACGAACGGTTTTATGGAGGTAATCTGCTGGTGGATGCCCGGGATATCCTGATCGAAAATCCGGAATTTGACCTGGCGGGACTGATAGCTGCCAACAATGGACGAAAACTAACGGGTGTGGAAACCGGTTCGCATGATCTGAATGAAAGCCTGCTGGCCGGCGCTTTTGTTAAGTTTATGATCATGGAGTATGGTATCGACCAGTTTGAAAAATTATGGAAACTGGCGGTGCAGCATGATGTGGCAGCGTTACAGATCTTTGAAAAGATATACGGGAAAAGTCTGGTAGTATTAAATGAAGAATTTAAAGCAGGTTTAAGGCAAATGCGCTAGTGGATCCTGAATGACCTGGAAAAGCTCAAATGAAATATCGGATCACTTCCCGTACCTCCTCATTATGCCTTTCCGGATCTAAATACCTTGGATATACATCATGCAACTCCGCCTGGGATAAGTACTGCTGCAGAGCAGGTCCGAACGCAGCAGGATGCAAAGGATCCTGTTCATTAACAATGATGCAGCAAGGCCCATCGTAGCCGGAAATTGTTGCTAAAGCCCGCACCGGTGCATCATGGATCATAGCCCGTAGCAGAGCAGCGGTAGACCGGGCACCCTGCGGCCGCTGGAACTGCCCTAAGATGGAATCGGCCGCAATCGGCAAAGATGAGCGGATGGCCTGAAATTCCGGTAGTGATTCAAACCTGATCAGGCCTTCCGTCAGCGCACAGTAATCAGCTACCCGTAGTAAGATGGAGAGATTATCCGGATCGGGTATATCCAGCCAGGCCGGACGTACGAGTATGGCACCGCTGATACGTTCCGGATACCGGACCATCATATTGGCTGAAATACCGGCGCCCATAGAAATGCCGCCCACCATAAACTGCGGAATGCATAATTCATCCATCAATTGCATAATGAGATCGGCCATCACATCAAAACTGAGCAAACTTTCATCGGATACCGGACTTTGACCGTGGCCCGGGCAATCTACCGTGATCTTTTGTATACCCGTAATTGGGGTCAGCAGGCTTGCCGCCTGTTGGAGGTCACCACCAAGGCCATGCAGGAAAAGTAGGGGAGTGCCTTCTCCCTGTATCTCGTAATGGATATCGTTCTTCATTTCAAAGACAGGATTTAAGATAATCAGCTACTGCGCCGGCTTCGTTTTCCGCAAAACCGTGCGCTATCAATGGCGCATCTACACCGGCAATTGCCATTTGTTCCAGTAAATAATCAAAGGGGATCATGCCCCGGCCGGGAGCAGTAAATTCGCTCTCGGCAGTGCGGTCTTTGGCGTGGGCCATCGCGATGTGTGGGGACAGCAGATCAATACCTGAAGCAATCAACCTTTTGACCTCCGGCAGGCCGGCTGCCTCGAAGAGATTGGCCGGGTCGAAAATGATCTTCAGTCGGTCGCTGCCCATTTCCTTTATCAACTGATCCGCCTTGACGGGATCACTGATGATATTGGCCAATTCAGGTTCTATGCCTAAAAATACATTGTATTGCTCCGCGATCACTATCGCCTGCTCCATACTGTGAGCCATATCCAGCCAGGCCGATTGGCTGTTATTGTCCGGATGAAAAGCCCATTTATCCGCCGTGTTACGGGTGCCTGTACAGAGGGTGATAAGTGGCGCTTCAATATGTGGACAAACGGCGGCTATAGTTTCCAGTTTTTCAAGTCCGTCGCGGCGTATCTGCTCGTTCGGATGGGCCATATTATAGGTGGCGGAGATCCCTACCAGTTGGATACCGGACTCCTGAACGGCGGCCCGGATCTCCTGTACCGCAGCATCCGGAATGACGTCCGGCATGGCATCCATGCCCAGGCAGGCGAAATTGAAATGGGCTACGGAAAAGCCATGATCTTTTACGGCCCGCAGCACTCCCAAAACGCTGTTTCTCTCAAATGTTTTCGCAAAAATCCCCAGCGATATCATAGCGCACTAATTTTCAAATTATCCAAATAAACGGCATTCCCTTCCCGTATGGATTGTTTAATAGCCAGCATGCCTTTTACAATATCCAGCCCCTCCTGTAATTTGGTGCCCCGCATGGGCTTATTGTCCATAATCACTTCGGCGAAAGCCTCCAGTTGCCTCCGGTAGGAAAATCCATCCGCTCCCAATGGGCTGTATGACACCTGCTGGTCTTCCCGGTAACACTGTACCTCACTGCTTTTATAATACCAGGGGTTGTAGGTTTTTCCAAAAACACTGCCTCCTTCACCGTACACATTGAATCCCTCGTGCCAGTCGCCGCGGATCTTGATGGTCAGGTCAAGATGGCCCAGCGTGCCGTTCTCGAAGTCCACGTGTACGAACCAGCACCAGGCATTATCGATCTGCCTTAGGCGCGCATGCACACTGCCGATCTTCCCGGCCAGATATTGTGCGGTATCTAGCAGATGGCTGCCGTGCGCCATCATATAATAGCGCTCCAGATCGGCCTTTTCGTTGAAGTCGGGTTTGACGGCAAATTTGCTTTTTATGGGTAGTGGCTGCAGATTATCAGTTGCTGTATAACGTTGGGTGTTGTCGCAGTACCAGGCTTTCAAAGCAAAGAGGCGACCCAGGTGTTCTTGGATGAAATCATGGGCGTAGCTGATCCCTTCGTCGAAGCGTTTCATGTGCCCGACCTGAACGACAAGCTGATGTTTTTCTGCGGCTTCGATCAGTTGCAGGCATTCTTCGATGGAATGACTCAGGGGCTTTTCTACCAGCACATGCTTGCCGGCTTCGACGGCCTTAAGCGCCAATGGTACGTGGAAGGTATCTGAGACCGCAATAATGACGGCATCCAGCTTAGGATCTTCCAGCATCTTGTCGAAATCTGAAAATGTTTTATGGGGGTGCCAGATCTGGGCCATACGTTGCAGCAGATCATCGGCCCGGTCGCAGATACTGTGTAATTCGACATTCTTTCCTTTTTGGCAGGATTCGAAGTGGGCGAATTGAGCAATGGGGCCGCAGCCGAGAACGCCTACTTTGAGTATGTGGTCTTTCATTTCTGTAATAGCTTTTCGAACAGGATGTTTCTAAGGCGAAAATCACCGGAGATCACCTCAAAATAAAGCAATAGCCCAGGATAAAGAAAACAAGGGAATTGAATTAACTTGGCCGCTTAATTTCTACGGCTTAAATCGTATAAACAACCTGTCCAAGGGGTGCCGGAAATGTAAAATATCACAACGAAAAGTGGTAACAATCCATGAAAGCATCGGCTTTGTCCTGTTGGTTCTGGCGGTCTACTTTATCTTCAAAAAGTGAATCGCTCATTATAAGAATGGGTTATTGTCATGCTCGAATCCTATTGTTGTCTGCGGCCCGTGCCCAGGATACACCACTGTAGCATCCGGTAAGATCAATAGCTTTTCCCGGATGCTTTGAATAAGGGTATCGAAATTCCCGCCCGGCAGATCAGTCCGGCCGATACTGCCGTAGAACAGTACATCGCCGGCAATGACAAAATCCGATTCACGGCAATAAAAGGAAAGACTGGCTGGTGAATGCCCCGGGGTGTACAGTGCTTCCAGTCGGGTATTCCCAAATTCGATGACTTCACCAGCCTCAATGAAACGGGAGGGATCGGGGGAAGGGGCAGCCGGAGGCAATCCATACATCAGACAAACTTGTGGTACGGCTTTCAGTACCGGCAATTCACCGCGATGGATCTCCAGGCTCAGACTATAATGCTCCGCTACGAACTTATTGCCGAATACGTGATCCAAATGGCAGTGAGTATTGATCAGTCGTACTGGTTTTAGCCCCAGTTCGGCGACGGTGGCCACCAATTCTTCCTCCTCGTATTGGCGGAAACAGCCGGGATCGAAAATGACGCATTCGCCACTTTCATCGTATACGATGTAAGTGTTTTCCTGGAAATCATTGAAGGTCAATTTGACAACATCCGCCATTTCTTTTCCGTTTAGAATATGATTGATGATTGAGATTTCCCGACGAACGCACCGGCCAGTGAGGGCTTCGTTACCCTGTATTTTTATTCATCGGCCTTCAATTATCAATCACCGATTATGAATTATGCATTTTCGCGGGCCGATAATAGAAAAATTTTGTCTTCCGACCGCTCATCCAAACTAAAAATGCTTCCGTATGTTGATGAAAATAGGTACTTTAACATTTAGTTTGGTACACGCTGAATGATGGATTAAGGGATGTTTGGGCTTTGGGACGTTTGGATAGTCATGGCAAACGCTGATATCCCAACATTCAAAGCTCTATTAATCCCAATGTCCAAAATCCCAATATCCTAACATCCAAAAGTCTTTTCATCCCAACGTCCGCAAATAAAGAACGCCCCTTGTAAAATCATCAATGCTCATGCGAAAACTATTCTACGCCATCATTATCATCTCACTCTGTTGGATTGCTCCGGATAGCTTTGCTCAGGGGACACAAACCAGGTTCGGAAAGAATCGGGTGCAGTATCACCAGGATTTTGACGAATGGATGCAATATGAGAGTGACAACTTCATCACATACTGGTACGGTGAAGGGCGCAATATTGGGCAGTTCACCGTGCAAATGGCGGAAGAAGATTTCGATTATATCACCACCATTCTCGAGCATCGCATCAATGAACGTTTGCAGATCATAGTATACACCGATCTCACCGATCTTAAACAGAGCAATATTGGTAGTGAAGAGACTTTCACCAATACCGGTGGCCAGACCAAAATAGTGGGTAATAAGATCTTTGTCCATTTCAACGGCAGCCACTACGATCTGCGCCGCGAGATCCGGGAAGGTATTGCTTCCGTCTATCTGGAAAGTATGCTGTTTGGTTCCAATATCCAGGAGATCGTCCAGAATGCGGTGATGATGAACCTGCCGGACTGGTTCAAAGAAGGACTGGTGAGCTACATCGGTGAGCATTGGAATACGGAGTTGGATAACAAATTGCGGGATTATGTGATGAGCGAAGATTTCAAGGATTTTGAAAGACTGGCGGAAGAAGATCCCGAACTGGCCGGTCACGCGCTGTGGTATTTTATCGGCGAAAATTTTGGCCAGACCACAGTTTCAAATCTTTTGTATCTCACGCGGATCAACCGTTCCGTGGAAAGTGGTTTCCTCTATGTATTAGGTAGCCCCTACGAAATGGTGCTCAACAGCTGGTCCAATTATTTCAAGGAACGCTATAAAGGAGATGACCAACGGCACGGCGGCGTCAGTAGCGCTTACACTCAGCTTGAGGTGAAAAATAAGCGCAAATTACCGATCAGTCAGTTAAAAGTGAGTCCTAACGGTCAGCAGGTAGTGTATGTGACCAATGAGATCGGTAAATACAAAGTATATCTACAAGATATTGGCACCGGTGAGCGTCATCTGATCGATAAGGGCGGTTTTCGCAATGCTTTTCAGGAAACGGATTACAATTACCCCTTACTGGCCTGGAGCCCCAGTGGCACAGAAATAGCTATTCTCTATGAGCGAAGAGATGTGATCAAGTTGCTGACGTATGATGTATTCTCCAAGAAGAAAAAGACGATCGATCTGGCCCCGGAATACCAGCGGGTGTACAGTATGGAATACATCAACCCGATCTCACTCGTTTTTAGCGGCGGAGTGAGAGGGCAATCCGATATCTTTTTATACTATACCAATACCCGGCAGACCCAACGCATCACTCAGGATCATTGGGATGATCTGGACGCCAATTTTATCAAGATCGACGGCAGGCAGGCCATTATTTTTGCTTCTAACCGGCCGGATTCCATGCTGATCACCGAGCGACTTGATTCCATTTTGCCGGTAGATCGCTTCGATCTCTTCTACTATGATCTGGAAGATCGTTCCAAAGAATTGATCCGCCTCACTCATACGCCTTTCGCCGACGAGCGACAGCCGGTAGCGATCGATTCCAGCCATTTCTCCTATCTGAGTGATCAGAACGGTGTTTACAACCGGGAGAAAGGGTATCTGGAGGAATACATTCATCACTATGATACGATACTTACGCTCAAGGATGGTTCGGAGGTGAAACTGGAGAATGGTCTTACACTGGAAACTTTCAATACAGATTCCATAGGCATCGACACGATCGTATATGTGCCGGTGATCAAGAAACGGGCCGTTACCTATCCGGTTACCAATTACAACCGCAATATCATTGAACAAAATACTACCGCACGGGCCGGGCGCGTGGTGGAACTGGTTTATAACGATAATCAGAATCAGATCTTTTACGGGAGCATGCCAACGGATTCACTCTCGCACCTGTCGCCTACCTTGTACCGGGCGATGCAGCTGCGTAGGCAAGGGATCGGCACCACTATGACCCCGACAAGATTAAGACCTTCGGTGAGTACGCCACCGGCTGAAAACAATGCCCCACCGAAAGAAATCGAAGAAGCTGCTCCGGAACCGCCGCTTGTCGATGAACAGATAAAGCCCGTTATCCCGGATACTGCCAAGATCGTGATCGACAGCTACCTCTTCCAAAGTGAATTCGACGACGAGCGGGAAGACGAACGGCCGCAGACGCCGCCGGAAAGCCAGCCTGCACCCGAAAAAGTAACGGAAACAGCACCCGCTAGGGACAATCAGGAGTTACAGACGATCCGGGTGCGGCCCGCTCAGCCCAACGGTCGTCCGGTAACGACTGAAGTGCCTACCATTTCCGGGCAGCCGACCAAGGAGGTCTTTCGCTTCCGCCCCGGCCGTATTACGCCTTATCGCCTTCAGTTCAGGACGGATTACGTAACTACACAGATGGATAATAGCCTGCTCTTTGAAGGACTCGACAGTTACGCTTCCAATACGGATGGTTATAACTATCCGCCTCCCGGCATATTGTTGAAAGCTAATTTTAAGGATCTGTTTGAGGATCACGAATTTGAAGGCGGGGTGCGTATACCTACGACTTTCAACGGCACCGAATACTTCCTGACCT
>JAGQXH010000394.1 GCA_020436695.1 Lewinella sp.
CCAATTCGCGGCATTTCGGGTTTTTCGGCCCTGCTGCAAAAAAAACTCAAAAGCTTCAAAGATGAGGATATCCAGGATTATCTGAAGTATATCTCCACTGGTGTTATCCAGCTCAATTCCATAGTTGACGGCATTATTGAAAATGCCGAGAGCAATCGCTCCAACCTTCACTATGAGTACATTGACTGTATGGAACTTATTCAGGGAATAGAACACAAACTAAGACTGCGCCTTGAGTCTATTCAAGGGCATCTGGTATTCCGCGACCTGCCATTCATTTATGCTGATAAGGGCATGTTGGCTAAAGTCTTTTATTACCTGATCGATAATGGTTTCAAATACAACCACGACCAAAAACCCGAAGTATTGGTGACTTACCGGAAGTGCGACAAAAAACACGAATTTTCGATTTCCGACAACGGTATCGGTGTTCCGCCTCCTTACCAGGATGACATCTTCAAGATGTTTAAAAAATTACACCCAAAGCAGGAATACGGCGGCTCCGGGGTGGGACTGGCGCTTTGCAAAAAGATCATTGAGCTGCACCGGGGAGAGATCTGGCTGGAACAGAATGTTCAGGAAGGCAGTATCTTCCGGTTTACAATTCCGCATAATGTAGAGATCTCATAGAAAAGCCCCGAATCTCACGGGAGAAATTCGGGACCGCCAATAAATACGCATAGGTACCCTATCCTTTTTTCTCAAAAGTGAGTAGATCCGTTCCGCCATTTCCACCACTAAGGTGTTCGAGCCGGATCTTGTCGTCTGTTTTTTCCAGTACATGCCAGTCTTCACTCAGATCCTCGAAATTATCCGGCGAAGAGAAATTGATGTTCAACTTGTTCTTACTATCGTCTTTGCCATTTGACCAGCTTCCTTTTACCGTACTGGAACCATTAGTAGCTTTAAGTGTACCGTCATCTTCGAAGGTGAACGTATACCCGGAAAAATGGGCGGTTTCATCTTTTTTATCGAAGAAGTAGGTAATCACCCAATCTCCGCTCTTTAACGTATTGATCACTTCGGTTACCGACAGATCGTCGCTGCCGTTTGGGCTGAAGTCGTCCTTGGTACAGCTGAAAGTGATGGCTGAAAGAATAATCACCGATAACAGATAATGGATCTTGCTTTGCATGAAACGTGTTTTTAAAGTTTATGCGTGCAATCTAAGATCATAGGCCGCATGCATGCAATTCTGTTTTACCGAAAAGGAAAAAGGAAGGTCTGAGCGGGGATTTCACCTAAGCCGGGCCGGTACGACAAAAGCAGATAGCATTCCATTGAAAATTTGTAGGAAAGAGGCAATCTTCAGCTGAAATTATTATTTTGGCTCAAGTCTGATTGATTCAAGTTATCAGTCGGCAGTCAATAGTCATCAGTCTATCAAACCAGTACTAAAGAGGAACGAAATTGCCCCGAATAGCAGCACGCCAGGGGTTTCCATCTTGATGATCTAGTCTTATTAACATAAATTTCGGCGCCCACTTTCATGACTATTGACTGACGATTGCCGACTGACATTAATAAGTGCCAATTACCAGAATACAACAAAACACTCAAGATCTATGGGAGTCCATCCACAGGCCGGCAAGACCGCTGCCCCCGAACAATTGACCAACATTCCACGGCTCATCACCGCTTACTTTACCGACCAACCCGATCCCTCGGTCCGAGCCCAGCGCGTTTCCTTCGGTACTTCCGGGCACCGGGGCACCTCCTTTAACGGCTCCTTCAATGAGCAGCATATCCTGGCAACCACGCAGGCCATCTGCTTATACCGGCAAAAAGAAGGCATTACCGGCCCGGTATTTATGGGCATTGATTCACATCCGCTGTCAGAACCGGCTCAGGCTACAGCACTGGAAGTCCTGGCCGCCAATGGAGTGGAAACCATGATTGCGGTCGATGATGATTACACGCCCACTCCGGCGGTCAGCCATGCCATACTGGTCTACAACCGGGGCCGTTCCAAAGACCTGGCTGACGGCATCGTGATCACGCCCTCCCACAATCCGCCTGAAGACGGCGGCTTCAAATACAATATGACCAACGGTGGTCCGGCCGAAGGTGGTGTTACCTCCTGGATCGAGGCCAAAGCCAATGAACTGCTGGAAGCCGGCCTCAAGGGAGTAAAACGAATTCCTCTGCAAAAAGCGCTGAAGGCAGCAACTACCCATCGGTATGATTATCGGGGTAACTACATCGATGAGCTCGGCCAGGTGATCGATATGGAAGCCATTCGCTCCTCTGGCCTTCACCTGGGGGTCGATCCCCTCGGCGGTGCAGGGGTAAATTACTGGGGTCGCATTGCCGATCAGTATAAACTCGATCTTACGGTGGTCAGTACCGAAGTAGATCCCACCTTCCGCTTTATGTCACTCGACTGGGATGGGAAGATCCGCATGGATCCATCCTCCCGCTACGCCATGCAGCGACTCATTTCGTTGAAAGATCGTTTTCCGGTGGCCTTTGCCTGCGATACCGACCACGACCGTCATGGGATCGTCACTCGCAGTGTAGGCCTGATGCAACCTAATCACTATCTGGCTGTAGCTATTGATTATCTCTTCCGTAATCGGCCGAACTGGAAGCCGGATACTGGGATCGGCAAGACGCTGGTGAGTAGCCAGATGATCGACCGGGTTGCGGCCAAACTGGGCCGTAAACTCGTGGAAGTACCCGTGGGCTTCAAATGGTTCGTTGACGGATTGTTCGACGGCACCCTGGGATTTGGCGGAGAGGAAAGCGCCGGCGCTTCATTCCTGGATCTGCAAGGCCGCGTATGGTCAACCGACAAAGACGGTATCATCGCCGCGCTGCTGTCCGGTGAGATCACTGCCCGTACCGGCAAGGACCCCGGTGAGATCTATAAAGGATTCACTAAAGAATTCGGCGAGCCGGTTTACGACCGCGTGGATGCTCCGGCTACTCCCGAGCAAAAGGATAAACTAAAAAAATTATCTCCCGAACAGATCACCTCCTCCGAACTGGCCGGTGAAAAGATCGAAGCCATTCTGACCAAAGCGCCCGGCAACGGAGCCGATATCGGCGGGTTGAAAGTCGTGACGGCCAATGGCTGGTTTGCGGCAAGACCGTCTGGTACGGAAAACATTTATAAGATCTACGCCGAGAGTTTCAAAGGGGAAGCTCATCTGCGGCAACTCCAGGAAGAAGCGCAGAAAGTGGTGGATGGGGTGATTGGATAAAGGCGGTACTGTACTCAGTATTGTGAAACATGAATCATCGTACATCACGAATGAACCCAAAATAGTGAAAGAGTAATGTACGATGACTCATGTTTACAGTTTAAGATCAGCATAACTGATCAATTCAATCCCCAATCGGTCAATAGCCGCTTTCACTCTTGGGTCGGTCAGCATTTTAAGAACGCCATAACGGTCCTGCGCCACGTGCTCGTAGCCGGGATGGCCAATCGCCTGTTGTTCGGGAAAATCATCTGCCGGATGCTCTACGAACAACCAGTTACCCGGTGTAAGCGTTTCCAGGTTCTCAATAAAGCGGCTTACTCTTTGTTCCGGTGGCAGGGTGTTATCTCCCAGGCCGGGCATTCTTTTGGTATCATACGCTTCCGGGAAAATATCCAGTCCGTACTCTTCTGCCAGTTTCACGAACAGAGCATTAGTCTCGTCATTGATATTCAGACACCCCATGTGGCTGGACAGGTGAGTTAATTGCGGGATATCTCGTTTGGCCATTTCGATCTGTGCCCGCAGTTCCTTTTCCATTTCTTCGATGCTCCATTCATGGTCCAGGATGGCTGCATCCGGCAGACGTTTGTTGGGCCAGACCATTGGATAAAAATAACCGCGTTCATCGGTAATGCTCGGTGCCTGGGTAAGCGGCCGCCATTTCACATTGGTCCACTCGCTGGTCAGGGTAAGGTGTACCCCTACATCTGCGTCCGGCATTTCCCGCAGCATAGCAATAGCTTCCGGATACCAGGCGGTAGGCACCATGATCTCTACAGAGGTGGCGATGCCATGCTCAAAAGTTTGACGGATTCCGGTATTGGTAGCGTGGGAACAGCCCATGTCGTCTACCCGGATGATGAGGCGGATGGGCTCCTGGCCCGGCAGAGTACTACCGCTCAGGACAACGAGCAGCCCTAAAACCAAAGTCCACCGCAATAGATATAATGATCGCGTCATAGTGTTTATACTTTTCTTTCGCATTTCCGAATTCGTCAAAGGATTGATTCATTTTTTTTGAATAAAAACCCGACCAGATCTACCCGTTGCTCCTGCTTCCGCACAGAATTTCCTTACCGGTTCCACATATTGCCAGGTGACTTTTAGATCACCCCTTCAACTCCATAGCCAGCAGCTCTTCCAAATAGCCCTTCGCACGTAACGTATCATATACGAGCGCCAGATTGCAAGCATTTTCTAAATACCTAATATTATTGGGCACCAGTTGTAAGGCCTTTTCAATGTATTCCGTTGCCCGCTCATAATTTCCCTGGTTAAGATAGGTTACAGATGAATTCATAAAGGGAGCTGGATATAGACTGCTCGTACAAGCCCAGGAAGTTATAACTTATTCCTAAATTGTTATAATCAGTTACACTAAGGGGGGGCCAATTCAATAGAGCGATTATACATCGCAATAGCTTCCACGTATTTGCCTTGATTGCGATAATTATACGCAAGGTTGCTAATGGCTCCATCGTGATTGGGATTTTTTTCAATAGCCTGCAAATTGGCTTCTATAGATTTGTTGGTGTTGCCTTTAGTTCTTTGTAAAGTCTTGAAAAGGGCATTTTCCTAAATTTAAGAAAAGGAAAAATGCTTTTTTGACACTAATCCTTATTTAGTTTTAACCGGCCAATTTCCGAATTTAGCACAATCCGGCTATCCTACCGAGTATTGCCGGACTTTTTCGAATTATTTTTTACCTTTTGCGGTGAATAATTTGTCAGATATTTCACCTGTATAAAAACCAACTTGCATGCAACGCAATTACCTGCTTAGCCTGTTGCTGGTCTGCCTCAGCATCAGTGCGGTCAGATCTCAGGCACTATCCACTTATGATCTTAGCTGCGAACATAAAGTCAATCCGCTGGGGTTGGATGTAGCACAACCACGGTTGAGCTGGAAGATCAAAGCGGACGGAAATAACATGCTCCAAACCGCCTATGCCATCCAGGTGGCTACTACCCCGGCATTCAGTCGTAAAAGCCTGGTTTGGGATAGCGGCAAACAAAATGCCGGCACCTCCGTTTTACTACCCTACCAGGGCGATGCACTTACTTCCGGCCAACGCTATTACTGGAAAGTCAAAGTATGGGACAATAAGGGCCGGGAATCCGACTGGAGTGCACCGGCTTATTGGGAAACCGGACTTTTAAAGACTGCCGACTGGACCGCCCAATGGATAGAGCCTGAACAGGAAGAAATGCGCGACGGCCCTGCATTATTTCTGCGCAAGGATTTCAATCTGGATCGCAATATAGCCAGTGCCCGCGCTTACGTGACCGCCCATGGCTTGTATGAGCTTTATCTCAATGGAGAAAGAGTAGGCGATCAGGTATTCACGCCGGGATGGACGGTTTATAACGAGCGCTTGCAATATCAGGTGTACGATGTTACCGAGCAACTCAAAAGAGGAGATAATGCAGTGGGCATTGCCCTCGGAGACGGCTGGTACCGCGGTTCGCTTGCCTGGAGCGACAACTGGGGCATCTACGGTAAACGGCTGGGCGCGCTCTGCCAGATCGAAGTCACCTATACCAATGGCCGTAAAGCAACCATAATCACGGATGCCAACTGGAAGGGCACTTCCGACGGCCCCATCATACTGAACAGTATCTACAACGGCGAGACCTACGATGCCCGCAAGGAAATGCCAGGCTGGAGCACGGCCGGATTTGACGACAGCAGTTGGAAAGCCGTAAAGGTTACTGATGATGCCAAGGATGTCATCATTGCCACCCAAACCGTACCGGTACGAAAGGTGCAGGAGATCAGCCCCATTAAGATCTGGCGTACACCGAATGGCACTTTGGTGGCCGATTTCGGACAGAACCTGGTAGGTTGGATGCGGCTGAAAGGAACGGCACCCGCCGGAACGGAAGTTACCATCCGCCACGCCGAAGTAATGGATAAATTCGGTGAGTTCTATACGGAGAACCTGCGCGCAGCCCATGCCATGCTGAAATACACCTTTAAAGGACAGGGGGAGGAAAGCTACGAGCCGCGCTTTACCTTTATGGGGTTCCGTTACATCGCGGTGGAAGGATTTCCCGGTGAACTGAAGCCGGAAAATATTACTGCTGTAGTAATCCATTCAGATATGAAGCCCACCGGTTCTTTCGAATGCTCCAATCCGCTGATCAATCAGTTGCAGCACAATATTGTCTGGGGTCAGAAAGGCAATTTCCTCGATGTACCTACCGATTGCCCACAACGAGACGAGCGCCTCGGCTGGACAGGTGACGCCCAGGCCTTCTGCCGTACTGCCGCCTTCAACATGGATGTATCGGCCTTCTTTACCAAATGGCTGCAAGACCTGAGTGCCGATCAAAGAGCGGATGGCGGCGTTCCTTTTGTGATCCCCAATGTATTGGGAGGGCAGGGGGTTTCTGCCGGATGGGGCGATGTGGCCACTATTGCTCCCTGGACCATGTATCAGGTTTACGGTGATAAGGGCTTTCTCGAAACGCAGTATCCTTCTATGAAGGCTTACGTAGACTACATTCGGGAAAAGGCCGGAGACAGTCATCTCTGGACCGGGGGAAGTGTGTTCGGCGACTGGCTGTATTACAAACCCAAAATGACCAATCATACCGAACCGGACGGATATACTAACCCGGATATGATCGCCACTATGTTCTTTGCTTATTCGGCCGACCTGGTGTCCAAAGCGGCCAATGTCCTGGGTAAGAATGAAGATGCTGTTTTGTATTCCGAGCTTTACGGGCAGATCAAACAGGCATTCCAGGATAACTACATAACGGCTTCCGGCCGGGTAGCTTCCGATTCTCAGACCTCTTACGTTCTGGCACTGATGTTCGACCTGATGCCGGAAGATATGAAGTCCAAAGCAGCACAGCATCTGGTCAGTGATATTCAGCGCCGGGGGAATCATCTTTCCACCGGCTTTTTGGGTACACCGTATTTATGCCACGTACTGTCTGATAACGGCCATACCTCCGTGGGTTATGATCTGTTGTTGCAGGAGACCTACCCTTCCTGGCTGTACCCCGTTAAAATGGGCGCTACAACCATCTGGGAGCGGTGGGACGGTCAAAAGACCGACAGTACTTTCCAGGATAAGGGGATGAACTCTTTCAATCATTACGCCTACGGCGCCATCGGAGACTGGATGTACCGGGTAGTGGCCGGTATTGAGATCGGAGAGCCGGGTTATAAGCAGATCTGCATTCAGCCGCATCCGGACAATAGGCTGGAATACGCCAAAGCCGGCTTTGACAGTTCGTACGGTGAGATCGCTTCCGGCTGGGAGTTAAAGGATGGGCAGCTTACAGTAACGGTTAGCATTCCGCCTAATACTACCGCACTTATTGAATTACCGGGGGCAAATGCCAATGGCACCCGCGCCAATGACCGGAACATCAGGGATAATACTGATCTGAAAAATGTGCAGGAGGTTGGTGGTAAACTGCAGATGGAAGTAGGTTCGGGGAGGTATGTTTTTACTTATCCTTTTCAGTAAGTTTAACATGAATCATCCCATATTTTTTGGCAGCATCGTATGGGGTCGAAAATAAATATCCTATTATGCAAGTGGCTGTTGCCAGTTGCCGGTTAATCAGTTGACAAACCGGCAACTGGCAACAAATTGATTATCGATATTTAATAAAAACACCACATTAAACGCTTTCTATTCCTTTAATAATTCGGGGCTCATCT
>JAGQXH010000395.1 GCA_020436695.1 Lewinella sp.
GGATGCGGTATGGTTCCTGAAGCGCTTTGGTAAAACCGACCAGCATGTAGCCCAAAAAAGTGGGAGCCAGCTACCCAGACTGGTATTCTATCTGGTATTGTTCACACTATTAACTGTTGTGGGTGGCTGGTTTTATTTCCTCATTTTCTGGATCGTGCCTTACCTGTCTACTTTTTTCATGTTCCAGTACATTCGCAGTGTAGCGGAGCATTACGGTGAATTGTCATATGACCATTTGCTCAGTTCTACCCGCTCGGTAAAACCTAATCTGATAGAAAGGTTTTTTATCGCGCCTCACCAGGTAGGCTTCCATTTGGAACACCACCTTTACCCGGGCGTACCTTTTTATAACCTTCCGAAGCTGCACGAATTACTAATGCAGGAAGAAGAGTACCAGGAAAAGGCCCATATCACCAAAGGATATCTAAGTGGATTGATGAATGAGTTAGGTAGTGTTGAATAATCAAAAATAAACTGTCAATTAATTTGGATAATATTGGTCATGTTGCAAAGCTTCATTGACATAACAGCCATGAAACAATGAAGCCATCTAACATCGAATTGCCAGTTAAGCACCCGTCCGTTCAATCTTCGCGCTACAAGATTTTGTTGACAATGAAGTTCTAATTTCTTTTTCGCTTGTAAAGCCATTCAATCAGAAAGCTGATGCCTACAATGGTAACCGCTGCCACCGCACCCCAGATATTTTCCAGCCCCTGCTGTAACAGCAATACCACAAAAGCAATGGCACAAAGAATGGTTCCGGTCAGCGGAAGGTATTTATTAGCGTTGATGTCCGCTCTTTTCTTGTAGGCCACGTAATTAACGGCGGCAAAAATGAGCAGAAAACCGGCACTACCGGAGGTGGAGATACTTTCCAGGGGTAAAAGATTGGCCACCAGTAATGTTAATATGGCAATTAGCGGCAATCCCACCGGTTCGTCGTAGATGTAATTGGTAAAACTCTGGAATAATTCTTTTTCTTCTGCCGTTTCGTAATTGACGCGCGAGCCGCCATACAGGGTGGCGTTAATCGCGGAAAAAGTAGATAAGAGCGCCGTAATGCTTACCAGCGTATAACCGGCCGCACCGAAAAAGGGCTTGGCGGCCTCAGCGAGCGCATAGTCTTTGGCTTCGGCCAGTTTATCGAAAGACACCTGCCCCACGCTGACAATGGAAATAAGTACATATAACAGTACCACGAAACCCACCGAAGCGAAATAGGCCGCCGGCAAATTTCGCTTCGGGTTTTCAATGTCGTCGGCGGTATTTGCGATCAGTTCAAACCCTTCATAAGCCACGAAAATAACCATACCGCCCGCCAGTAAGCGGAAAGGGGAAGTCCACTCACTTACCGCAAGCTGTCCGGTTTGGTCACTTTTGCCCAGTGTAGCCAACCCCAGCGCCACAAAGATCAATAAGATGAGGATCTTGAACACGACCACACCAGTTTCGATCTCACCGATCAGTTTAGCGTTCAGATAGTTCAATACCGTAGCCAGTATGATGATCCCACTCAAAAAGACATGGCTGAAAATGGGATCGGCCTTGGGAAACAATGCAAGTCCATAGGAGCCGAAGGCTTTTGCGTAGAGCGCCAGCATTATGACGTAGCTCAGCCAAAGCAGGTTATTCAGTCCGCCACTGAAAATGGTAGCGCCCCACCCCTGATTAATGAATTTCACGGTGCCTCCCTTATTGGGATAGGCTACGGATAGCCGGGCATAAGAATAGGCAGTGATCAACGTTATGCCACCGGCAAAGGCAAAGGCTACGGGTGTCCCCCCTCGCGCCAGACCGATGGCCAGCCCCAAAAGAGCAAAAATACCACCACCAACCATCCCACCGACGCCAATGGAAAAGGCTCCCCAAAAACCGGTTTTATCATCCTTTGACATAGACCAGGCATTGTTTGATTATTGCCAATATAGGATAATGGATTGGAATTGGAGCAAGGATGGCCTGAAAGATGGAGGAGTTAAGAGCACCAAACGAGTGAAAGATGTTTTCTATAGTGTCGGGTAAAATGTAAGCCGTCACTTTTCCCATAACTGCATCGCGGCAATACAGGACCGCAACGTCAACAAATTTCCCTACTTTGTGCCGGTCAAACTACCTCACCCATGCTTGATCAACCACTGTACGTACTGGCCATGCTTTGCCTGAGCATCCTGTTTAGCGAATATCTGGTACGCAAAACCTTCCTTAAACACCTCGGCACCGCTCTCGTCGTCATCATTGCAGTAGCTATACTGGCCAATATCGGGATCATGCCATCTGCATCCCAGGGATCGCCGGTTTATTCTGGTATCTTTACTTACATTGCTCCACTTTCTATTTTCTTTCTGCTGCTGGATGTTAATCTCGAAAGTATTCGCCGGGCGGGAGCCCCCATGCTGATCCTCTTCCTGTTAGGGAGTTTGGGAACGGTATTAGGGGTGCTGGCGGGCATGTACCTGATCGATGGCGCCACACACTTCGGTGATCTCTATCCGGCTATCGGCGGCATGTTTACCGGTACCTATACCGGGGGAAGTGTCAACTTTAATGCCGTAGCCATTCACTACGATGTGATGGAAAACGGCGTGCTTTACGCCGGCATGACAGCAGTGGACAATATCCTGACCGCGCTGTGGATGGTGGTAACCCTGGCCGTCCCTTTGATGCTACGCAGAGCCCGACGGCCGGTCAATATGGCAAAAAAGACCAATACTCCGGAGGAGCAGGCAGTTTCCGGGCGGGAGGAGGAAAAGATCGGCATTCTTTCGTTAAGTATTTTGCTATGTCTGGGTCTTTTCACCCTTTTGATCTCTGATCTGCTGGCCGGCTGGTTCAACAGTATGGGTGTGGTAGTACCTTCCATACTTATCCTTACCACTATTGCACTGTTACTGGCCCAGATACCGGCCATTCATCAATTAGCCGGCGGGCATGTCCTGGGCTTATTTAGTGTCTATCTCTTCCTGGCGGTCATCGGTGCCTACTGCGAGTTCGCGGCGCTGATCGGTATCGGCGATCTGGCCTGGCGCCTTATGGTCCTCGTCATTACTATTGCAGTAGTGCACGGATTTGTGCTGCTCCCGGCAGTCTGGTTCGGCAAATTGGATGTGGATGTAGCAGCGGTAGCTTCTCAAGCCAATATCGGTGGTTCTTCGTCCGCGCTGGCACTTGCCAAAAGTCTGGACCGAATGGATCTGTATCTGCCGGGTATCCTCGTGGGTGCACTGGGGAATGGTCTTGGGACGTATCTGGGGTTCATGGTTGCAGGGATATTGGGGTGATCATGTTGTCAGTTACCCAATTGTAATACAAGTGCAAAAAATGAAGGTTATTATCCTGGAGTTCCGTGAAATGAGAGCTTCGAGCCCTTCACGAGCGGATTCAATTTGGTGTACGTCATTATAACTGGCGACGGATTCCCCGGTAAAAAAACCAATAATTATTTTTAATTTGAATATTTACCACAAAAACATTATATTGCATTTTTATACCCCAGCATTCAGAGTCTTTTTTCTTCAATCAGAGTTTTTCTTCCTATCATCGGTAATTACTTCATTTCAATGCAAACTTCGTCGACGATCACATTTGGGCAGGTGTCCCTTATGGATGTGTCACAGCCTCATCTGTGACCTTTAACCGGGCACATAGCAGGCGACATCAACATCCAGGGGCCGGACTTTACCCGGCAGCACGTGGTAAGGCGGGGGGCGGGCCATTTTTATTCCCACCCATATAATGGTGTCTCCCAGCTCCGGAGCCGGTCGACCGGTCCGGCCTGAAAAAGTATTGCTACAATCGACCAACGTGATAATTAACACCAACGAACCATTGATCCATTATAAGGACAAATTCGATCACCTCAAGTCAAAGCAGTCCCTGATTATGGCTTCACATTTCTCCATCCGCTCCCGCCAGTTCCCTCCGACCTCTACGTAAGCAACACCAAAGTCTGCTAAAGTCTGACGGTGACTGTCATCCAGTGCATTGCGGTCGTTTTCCTCCAGCCGGGTACCGTCCTGTTCGAAAGGCAGATCGGCGGTCAGATAGAGATATAGATCCGCCCGGTTTTGTTCGTACACTTTTGCAGGGAGTTTCAGATAATTACTGAAGCGGGATCGGGCGTAAGATTGGGTGATATGCACATTCGTATCAATTAAGACCAGGGGGGTAAGCACGATGAGACTTTTTTCAATTTCCCATGCATGAGTAAGCGCCACCTTTTCCAGCAAATCTGGGGTAAAATGGTTCGAATCCGCGATCAGGTCCCTGCCCATTTCCGGTACCAGCACTGCCGGCAGGCGTTCGGCCAGTGCCGCTGCGATGGAAGACTTCCCAGTAGATTCCGTTCCCAGAAAAACCACTTTCTTCTGGTAGTAAGCTTTTACCGGATCGGGCAAATAATCCCAATGGTCATAAACACGTTGTCGGATGCAGCTGGCAGAAATGGGCACCTGCCCCCTATCGAGATCAAAGGAAATATGCTGGATATCCATGTATTCCGCTACAAAATTGCCGTATGGTTCTGAAGTGACCACTGCGTTCACCAGTGGCAATAACTGTTTAAAGTGCTCCGCCCATACCTTTGATACCTCCCGGGAGGAAACCGATGTATTGGGAAGTATTTCTTCCGAATATACCAGTTCCATTATTTGCAGGCGAGACTCCTCCGGAAAAATGTCCCGGATCCACTTACTCCTTACTGCCACCGGGATCGTTTCCCGCTCACTGGCGCATACGATCACATACAGCACATCCAGTCGGCCGAGTGCAAAATCAATCAGGGCCTGGTGACCTTTGTGAAACGGAAGGTATTTGCCGAAAGTAAAACCGATGCGCATAATTTCGAGTTAGAATGTAACACTGACCATAGTGTAAAAATTAATTGGCGCCTGAATGAAGTATTTGTTGATCCCATCAAAATCCACATAGGCATGGTTGAAGTACCGGGTATTCGTCAGGTTGTTGATCAGTAGCGAAAACTGCCATTTGTCCAACCGGTAAGTCCCGCGCCAGTTCAGCAAAAGATATCCGTCGATGGTCTGCTCGTTTGCAAAATCGATATACGAGCTGCTTTGGTAACGAGCCGTGAGCGCTGTCTCAAAGGTCAACTTTTGCACGATAAATTCCTGATTAATGATCAAGCGGGGAGTCAGGATCGGTTGAAAATCAGCCCCCTGCTCCTCGATCCGGCTGTGGTTAAATGCACTGGCATTTATCAGGGTCAGCCAGGTGCATGGGCGGTAGGTGAATTGCAGTTCCAGTCCGCTGCGATAACTGCGTTCCACATTCTCATTCAACAAAAGACCATTCGGACCAAACTGACCGTTCAACACGATCTCATTCCGGAAATTCATGTAATAGAAGTTCAACCCTGCTTCCCACTTTTCATTCTTAAAACGCAATCCTAACTCCTGGTCTGTCACATATTCCGGATCTACAATAAACAGGATCGGATTCCCCATACTATCAGTCGGCAGATCGTCCGACCCGCCGAACATATCGTTGCGGGTGGGCTCCCGTCCGGTGCGGCCTATGCTGTAATAAGCCGATAGTTGATTGGAGAAGGTGTAGGTCAGCCCCAGTTTAGGATTGAAAAATTGCCAGGATCTGTCGGCAAGATCCACACTACCATCATATGAAAAGTCGACAGAGCGGTATTGCAGATCGATGTAAAAAAGTAGGTGGTCAACCTGCCAGCCTGCCTTGCTGAAGACCGCGATCTCATCCTTAAACCCGGTATTCCGGTAGATCTCTCCTGCTGTAGAAATGCTGCCGGTATGCTGTCGTCCGTAACGATTCAGATTTACACCTGTCGTCCATTTCAGGGCAGGTAATTCATAGGTGTAGGTGGAAAAAAAGCCTCCAAAATGTGATCTAAAGGCATAATTGAACAATTCCTCCGTAGGCGGTATTCCCAGAAAATTATTGAGATCAAAATCGTAATTACCCCTGAGGTGATTATAAAAGATACTGGACCGGAGGGTAGCGTGTTTACCCGGATACCAGCTGTGTTGCAACTGGGTCAGCGACTGCGTAAACTGATCATCTTCCCTTTCATTATTGCCATTGGTCCGCGGATTGCGATCGATCTTTTCCAGTGGAACGCCCAACCAGGCCAGCTCATTTTTCTGTCGTCCGGAAAAACCCGTCAGTTTCAGGCTGCTTTTATCAAAATAGAGCCCACCGCTGTAAAAAACAGAACTGGACGTATTGGCGGAATGTTCCTTATACCCGTCCGAATGCAGGTGGGAGCCGCGCAGGTAAAGCCCTTTATTTTTTTTCACTCCGCTGTTGTACTCTCCGTACATCCGGTAAGTATGATATGAACCGTAACCGGCACCCAATTCCAGTCGCCGGTCATCAAAAAGATTGGGGGAAGAAAACTGCAGGCTACCTCCGTAACTGGCGCTGCCATTTTTGGAAGTCCCCACACCCCGCTGGATCTGAACCCGGTCAAGAGAATTGAAAAAATCGGGATAATTGGAAAAGTATACCCCTTGATCTTCCGGCTCATTCAACGGCACGCCGTCAAGCGTCATATTCAGCCGGGTTTGATCGATCCCCCGCAGACGAAAGTAAGAATACCCCTGATAACTACCCGCATCGGAATACACGGTCATTGCCGGGGTCTCACTCAAAATAAAGGACGGCTCCTGGCCGGTATTTTTTCCGGAGATCGCCCCGACGGTTAGATCCTGATACGAAACCGGACTGAGAGGTTCCGCCAGATAATCGGCAGCGACTACTATTTCCTGTAGTTCTCCTACCAGTAAAGTGTCGGTGGGGGTAGGTTGTTGGGCAAAAAAAGTGCCTGGGAAAAGTAGTAAAAACAGACTTAGTTTAGTTTTCATACTTACTATTTTCCCACTACAACCTTCTGCCAGGAAAACAAGTTCCGGCATGTCAAAAAAAATTATTGGAAGGGATCAGGTGCCAGGCACTTTTAAATGCTGAAAATTGAAAATGAATAGTTTTGCTTCAGCGACAAGATCAAGTACAAGTGTCAAGTGCAAGGGCCTACTGCAAACCTTCGAGTTACTGCGCTTTTATGTGCCCTCTTCCTTTGAGCTTGAGCTTGATCTTATGCTTTAACTCATTGCGTCAATTATTAATTGCCAATGCTACAAACCAGCCGCCTCAAAACTTCCGATAAGTAGATCCCAGCAGCGCATTGGCATCCGCCTCATCGAAAAGGGAGGTCGCATTATTCCAGTGCAGGGTCTTATTCGGGAAGCGATTGGCCACTACGCCGAGCAGGATCGCTTCGGTCAGCCGGGCAGCGTATGAGAAAGGAGCACTGGTCTTATCTTTTCCCATACAGGCATCCACAAACTGATGATAGTGATCGGCAGCTTCCAGTTCCGGATAGGCTACCGGCTCGTAGCTACCATTCACGATCAGTTTGGGGAAATCCCAGTGCGGCAGCAGCAGGCGGCCCTTTTCTCCGATAAATATCGCACCCTGATCCGGGAGTTTTTCATTGCCGGGCAGTTTGAGATCTTTGTGCTTTTTCGGTGCTCCTTCTCCGTCGTACCACACCCACTTCAGGCTGGTGGTGGTGTAAGGTGTGCCCGGAAATTCGTAGGTAACGATATTCTTTTCCGGATGCCCGAAGCCGGTCGGTTTCCGGCATTTGGTCTTGATCGTGCGCGGAACATCCAGTGCCAGTGCAGTATATGGCGTGTCGAAGATGTGTACGCCCATATCACCCAGGGTACCGCAACCAAAGTCCAGCACCTTCCGCCAATTACCCGGATGGTATAGTTTGTCTTTATATGGGCGCTCCTGAGCCGTACCCAGCCAGAGATTCCAGTCCAGATTTTCGGGTACGGTATCGCTGCCCTGCGGTAGTGGTCCGTCATATCCCCAGTTTTTGGGCGA
>JAGQXH010000396.1 GCA_020436695.1 Lewinella sp.
GTATCTCTGGTGTTTGGACAATGGTCATGGCAAACTAACCAAAGGAAAACGTTCCCCTCTGTTTGAGGACAAGAAAACGCAGTTGTTGGAATACGAATTCAACCGGGATATCATTCGCCGTATTACCGCACAACTGGAACAGCATGGGGTATCCTATTTCAATGTAGTACCCGAAGTGGACATCGACGATTTCCTGCAGGGCCGGGTAGACCGGGCCAATGCCTTCAGTACAGAATTGCCGAAACTTTACGTTTCCGTTCATTCCAACGCGGCGCCGGCCCGTTCCAGTAACGACTGGGGAGCGGACAGTATCAGCGGGATCGAGACCTGGCATTACCACGGCAGTAAACGCGGACAGAAAATGGCTTCCATTTTCCAGCAGCATCTCATCGATCAGACGGGCTTTAAGAACCGCCACCTCAAATCCAGGCCCGATGGGCAGTTCTTTGTGTTGCGCAAGACCAAAATGACGGCCGTACTAACGGAAAACGGCTTTTACAACAACAAAAAAGAGGCCCTGGAACTGATGAAGGAAGAGGTGCGGCAAAAGATCGCCGATGCCCATGTGGCGGCCATTTTGGAGATTGAAAAAAACGGCATATAGGTGCGTAAGGAATTAATTGATCTTGATACGGCCATTCTTACGGCCCGTACGGTAGTGCGTCGCTTTCGCGAAAATGAAGGTGTACAACTCTACGACCTATTCCATGCCAACCGGGCACTGCTGATCGACAATTTTCCTAAAACCGACCGGGCTATGGCTACCCGGGAACAGGCTGAGCAATACATACGGCAGACCATCTGTGACTGGCTCTTTCATAAAGATTTTACTTTCGGGATCTGGGATAATGAAAGCGCCAGACTGGTTGGCTTCATCCGTATCTTTAACCTCGACTGGGATGTACCCAAAGCCGAAATTTCCTACTTTATTGATAAGGATTTCGGTGGTAAAGGCCTGATGACCGAAGCTTTGACCGCCGTGTTGGAACTAGCCTTTCGCCGAATGAAGATCGCTAAGCTATATATTCGCACCGCTACCGATAATTATGGCAGCCAGCGCGTGGCCCGAAAGCTGGGTTTCCGGCGTGAGGGAGACTTCCGGGGCGATTTCCGAACACCCAGTGGTGACCTGATCGATACGATGTTGTTTGGTTTGACCGCAGTGGATAGTGGGTTGGTCTGATGATGTAATGCTGTAATCCTGTGATGGTATATTCGGTAGTATGCCGGGAAATTGTTCGTGATAAATATTGTAGAAATTATTATCTTGCCCCACTGCAATTTTCATGATTGCGGTATGATTAAGCTAAACCTAAGAAAAGGAATAAGATAGTCTTACTCAAGATCGGAAATTCTCCAAACGCATTAGCTCTTTCTGTTCCTGCCTTTATTTAGCTTTCAAAAATGTATTTCAGTTGCCTTTGACGGGCTTGCTGTTAAGACAGCGAGCTAGAGGACATGTATTTGATGCAACGAATTAATAACTAAATTTAAGATCATGATCATTTTTGGAACCAGGGGCGTAAAATCCACCATTAAGGAAGGGAATTTTATCTGCCCGCAATGTGCTACCACCCGGCCCTACAAGCACAAAAAGGTCACCCGTTTTTTTACGCTGTATTTCATCCCCGTCATTCCCCTTGGCAGAATAGGGGATTATGTAGAATGCCAGTCCTGTAAAGGTACATTTGTTGAGCGGGTATTGGACTACAATCCTAACCAGCAGAACAATGAGTTCCAGTCGGTATACGAGCAGGCCATGCGGCATAGTATGGTGTTGATCATGCTGGCTGATGGTGAGATCGATGAGAGTGAGATGGAAATGGTGCAGAAGATCATCAATAAGTTTGGACACAACGATATGTCGATGGAGGAATTAGAGGCTTATGTGGAAGAGGTGCAGGCTAATTCAGAACCCATCGATACCTACCTGAAGGAAGTAGCGCCTTCCCTGAATGAGCACGGAAAGGAAATGATCATTAAGTGTGCTCTGGCGGTAGCGGCGGCTGATGGTCATGTCGATCCCTCTGAGCTTCAACTGATCAGTGAAATGGCCAAAGCGATGGAAATGTCAACGTCCCATTTGAAAGGGATCATTAATGAGATAGTGGAACAAAAGCCCTCATTCTCGAATAATTAACTCAAGTTGTCAGTCGTCAGTAGATCAGTTGTGTTGGAAAAACGGTCAACGCGGAATGGACAGCATTGAAGCCTTCGTTTTAAGGTAATCCGGGCCAATACCTTTGATTTTTAGCACTGGTATGACTAACTAACAACAGGGTAACTGACCACTTAAATTAACTAGCGGTACCATTGAATTCAATCTAACATGAAAGTACTGAAATTCGGCGGATCTTCGGTTGCGACCCCGGAACGTATCCAGGCTATAGCTGATATACTAAAGCGATATTATGCTAACGGAGAAAAATTTACGGTCGTCTTTTCTGCATTCGGTGGTATCACTGACCTGTTGCTGGACATGGGAAAACTGGCGGCAAAGGGCGATGAAAATTACCGGGAGAAATTTAGTGCCTTCAGTAGTCGTCACTTTGAGGCGGCGGAAGCATTGTTCCACGAAGACCATTTAAGTGAGGTAATGCCCGTTCTGGAAAAGAACCATGAGGTACTCAAGAATCTGCTCCACGGCGTATTCCTGGTGAGAGAAGCTTCGAAACGGACCATGGACTATGTGTTGAGTTTTGGAGAGCGAAACTCCACCTTTATCATTGCCAATTATTTCAGGCAGGAAGGGCTTCCCACCGCTTATCTGGATGCCCGGAAAGTCATCAAAACCGATAAGACCTTCGGTGCGGCCCGGGTGGATATGGAGCTGACTGAAAAGACGATCCGCCAGTATTATGATGCTCATCCCAATGAGATCCATATTGTTACCGGCTTTATAGCTGCCGACAAAGGAGGCCTAACCACTACCCTCGGTCGGGGCGGTTCGGATTATTCTGCTTCGCTTCTTGCCTCCGGTCTGGATGCAGAGGCGATCGAAATTTGGACGGATGTTGATGGTGTGTTGACAGCGGATCCAAGGAAAGTATCCAAAGCATTCACCATACCACGGATGACTTACGCCGAAGCTATGGAAATGTCTCACTTTGGAGCGAAGGTGATCTACCCTCCCACTTTGATGCCGGCATTAAAAAAGCAGATCCCACTTACGATCAAAAATACTTTTAATCCCGATTTTGCCGGTACCTTGATCTCCGATGAAGCGGATCCGGGCGGTCATGCGGTTAAAGGTATTTCTTCCATCAACGAAGTGGCTTTGCTTACGCTTTCCGGTGGAGGGCTTTTCGGCGTGCCCGGTATTGCCGGAAGATTATTTACTGCTCTGGCTCAGGGTGACATCAACGTCATATTGATCACCCAGGGATCTTCCGAGCATGCTATCAGTTTTGCTATTCAGCCAAAGCTGGCGGCCAAAGCGAAAAAGCGAGTAGAGTCTGCCTTTGAATACGAGATGAAAACCGGGATCGTAGACCCGGTAAGAGTGGAAGAGAATCTGTCGGTAGTTGCCATCATTGGTGAAAATATGCGATATCGGCCCGGTATTTCCGGCCGGCTGTTCCAGGCGCTGGGCAAGAACGGTATCAATGCTATAGCCATTGCCCAGGGATCATCGGAACTCAATGTCTCAGTGGTTATCAACCGCAATAATGAATCCAAGGCATTAAATGCGCTGCACGAGACCTTCTTCCTTTCGGATACCAAAGAGCTGCATTTGTTTATGGTGGGCGTAGGACTAATTGGCAGTACCCTGATCAAACAGATCCAGGACCAGGCAGAGTTTCTAAGAAAGACCCGTTCGCTGGAACTTCGTATTGTCGGGATGACCAATACGAAGACTATGCATTTTAATGAAATCGGTATCGATCTCACTAACTGGAAGAAAAAACTGAAAGAGTCGGAAACGGCAGCTGATATGAGAGCCTTCATCCAAAAGATGAAAGCAATGAACTTGCCCAATTCCATTTTTGTGGATAATACGGCCGATGAATCTATTGCTGCTTTTTATGAAGAAATACTGGATGCCAGCATTTCTATTTCCACGCCAAATAAGATTGCAACTTCTTCTGCATATCTCCAGTACCAGCGTCTGAAGACGATCGCGCAGAAACGGGGCGTACAGTTTCTTTATGAAACCAATGTGGGTGCCGGCCTGCCGGTAATATCAACGCTGAACGACCTCATCATCAGTGGTGATCAGATCACAAAGATCGAAGGTGTATTGTCGGGTTCTTTGTCGTTCATCTTCAATTCTTATAAAGCCGGAACTTCTTTCAGCGACATTGTAAAAGAGGCTCAGAAAAGAGGCTACACAGAACCGGACCCCAGAGTAGACCTCAATGGGCTTGACGTGAGAAGAAAGCTGATCATCCTGGCCCGCGAATCAGGATATCCGATAGAGGCCAAAGAAGTGATGATCGAGAATATACTTCCGGTAGCATGTCAGGAAGCACCAACCGTGGAAAGCTTTTTTACTACACTGGAAAAAGCCGATGATCATTTTGAGACTATGCGTCAAAAAGCAGAAAACGAAGGTAAGGTGTTGCGTATGATTGCCAAGCTGGATAACGGTCATGCCAGTATAGGCCTGGAAGCTGTAGATTCCAGTCACCCCTTCTACGGATTGAGTGGCAGTGATAATATGATCGTATTTACCACCAAACGTTACGAAGAGCGGCCGCTGGTAGTAAGAGGCCCGGGCGCCGGAGCGGAAGTAACAGCGGCAGGCGTATTCGCTGAGATTATTAAGATCGGCAATCTGCTTTATTGATCCAAACAACTGGTAATCAATCCATTAAAGCAAAAACAAAGTTTCACGAAGAGTGGTTTTATTACATAAACAATTGGTTATCAGATAGATAAATATTAAATGAGTAATTCTATCCGCGTTTTTGCTCCTGCTTCCGTTGCTAATGTAGCGGTGGGTTTTGATATTTTAGGGTTCGCTCTCGACAAGCCGGGCGATGAGATCAAAGTGGGCTTTTCAGATCAACAAGGACTTCGTATTACAGCCATTACCGGTGCCGATGGAAAATTACCGTTGGTGGTAGAAAAAAATACTGCCGGTTTTGCAGCCCAGCAACTCTTAAAGCATCTGAATAAAGAGGATATAGGCATCGATATGGAAATCCATAAAAAAATGCCTTTTGGTAGCGGCCTGGGTTCCAGCGCAGCTAGTGCAGCAGCAGGCGTGGTTGCTGTAAATGCGTTGCTCGGTTATCCACTCAATAAACAGGAATTATTACATTTTGCTGTTCTCGGTGAGCAGATCGCTGATGGCGCTTATCACGCCGATAATGTAGCGCCGTCTCTGCTTGGGGGAATGATTCTGATCCGAAATAATTCAGACCTGGATGTGCATCAACTTCCTATCCCGGATGACCTCTATGCAGCTGTAGTTCATCCCGATGTAGAGGTGCTGACCAAAGATGCAAGAGACGTTTTGTCTGATCAGGTATGCCTGAAGAAATGTATTGAACAGGGAGGAAATCTAGCTGCGTTCATACTGGGACTAATGAATTCTGATTTTGAGTTGATATCCCGTTCTTTGCACGATGTTATAATTGAGCCGCAACGCGCCCAATTGATCCCGAATTTTTATGACGTAAAAGAAGCAGCCGTTACGGCTGGAGCGTTGGGCTGTAGTATCTCCGGTGCTGGTCCATCTATCTTTGCACTGTGTCAGGGTGAAGAAACCGGCCGGGCAGTAGGCCAGGCAATGCAATCCGTTTTTAGCAGAGCCGGTATTGAAAACCAACTATATCTCTCCAACATCAATCGTGACGGAGCTGTAGTTCTATAAATATTCCCATGCAACTGTACAGTACCAAAAATAAAGCAAACAAGGCTTCGCTGAAAGAAGCTGTGTTCAAAGGCTTACCCGAAGATAATGGCTTGTATATGCCCGAGCGTATTCCAGTCTTGCCTACTGATTTTTTGGATAATCTCGAGCAATATTCCTTTCAGGAAATTGGGTATACAATTAGTAAGCATTTAATGGCTGGTGCCATACCCGATGAAGATATCAAAACCATTGTCGAGAAGGCAATTGTATTCCCGGCTCCGGTAGTACGTCTGGATGATGAAAAGTATATTCTGGAATTATTCCATGGACCGTCTTTAGCATTTAAAGATTTCGGTGCACGATTCATGGCCCAGCTAATGAGCTATTTCAATCAGGAAGAAGATACAGAGCTCGTCATATTGGTAGCCACTTCCGGAGATACGGGTGGTGCTGTAGCTGCCGGCTTTCTTCAAACTCCGGGCATTCAGGTTGTCATCCTCTACCCTAGTGGCAAAGTCAGTCCCTTGCAGGAAAAACAATTGACTACGCTCGGCCACAATATCACGGCACTAGAGGTCAATGGCACCTTTGATGATTGCCAGGCATTGGTAAAACAAGCTTTCCTTGATCCTGAATTAAGATCCAATATTCGCCTGAGTTCGGCCAATTCAATTAATATTTCCAGGCTTATCCCTCAATCTTTCTACTACTTTGAGGCCTACAAACAGGTTAAAAAACTAGGTAAAGATGTGGTGTTTTGTGTACCCAGTGGCAACTTTGGTAACCTTACTGCCGGTCTCATGGCAGCTAAAATGGGATTACCAGTACATCATTTCATTGCTGCAACCAACCGAAATGATGTAGTTCCAAGCTATCTGGAAGAAGGTAAATACCATCCTAAGCCGTCTGTACGTACCCTTTCCAATGCCATGGATGTTGGGAATCCATCCAATTTTGCTCGTATGGTAGACCTTTATGCGGCTATTGAAAAAGCTGCTTCCACACCTGAGAGTGCTTGGCCTACCATGAAAGAAGCAATAACTGGTTATGCTTTTGACGATCAAGCAACGCGGCAAGCGATGAAGGAGGTATACGAAAAGTACAATTACGTAATAGATCCTCATGGAGCAGTAGGGTATTTAGCCCTGAAAACTTACCAAAAAGAACATTCAAATACACTTGGTATCATCCTGGAAACAGCCCATTCATCCAAGTTCAAGGAAGATGTAGAGGCTATTTTAGACAGAGAAATTGAGGTTCCCGAGCGACTATCGGTGCTTTCTGAGCGCCAAAAGGTGGCCACGAACATGGACACGAACTTTGATGATTTTAAGAAATGGCTACTTAAACACTTTTGATTAGTATCCAAATGTTCCACGTGGAACATTTATAGAGAGTAGTTTTAAAGAAAAGAGGCAATGTTCCACGTGGAACATTACCTCTTTTTATTCTCCATAAGCAAGGAAATTGCTTAAATTATCTTCTTTTATCAACAATCATAAGCACACCTTACTTTAGTGTTCTCCATTTTTCTAAGTTTTCCCGCGCGGATGTGGTCCGATTAAATGGATAATTATTCTGAGTATTGCAATAATATTAGAGTTCTTAAGCTAGATTAAAGGGAAACAAAGGTTACTATAACATCGAACTTTGACAGGCGTCTACTTGATTGATGTTTGTCTATTGGAAACAAGATAAATATCTGAAACTGCAATAACAATAAAATCAAGTCGTTTGAGAGTACGAGAATATTATTCCACCAAAGTCTGTAGGATAGGAACAGAGTACGGACTTACGACGATCTCCGGAGCTTCAGTGGAGGCGGCATCTAGCGGTTTTATTAGCCGGAGTATAATTTACTTCGTTTTTCAACTATTTATCATCAAAGAAATATGATTATTCTCATAAAATATTAATGCAACTAATTGTAGATCCGACATTGAATGGCCATATATTCCTAGTTCCTCTGCATAATTCTTGTATAGTTCTTCATATAGTTTAAGTATGTGAGCAAAATTATTGTGGCAACCTCTGATCGCGGGAATTTTCGTGCTAATTGAGGCGGAGGTTCCCGAC
>JAGQXH010000397.1 GCA_020436695.1 Lewinella sp.
TCGGTAACTTGTGTTTTTCGACCTGCTTAGACTGGCTTAACAACTGGTAGTAATCTCTGGCTTTGGTCACCGCTTTAAAAAATCGGTTGAAGGTAATGGGTTTGACCAGGTAGTCCAGCACATCGAGTTGAAAGCTTTCCAAAGCAAAACTGGGATAGGCCGTGGTAATGATCACCATGGGGGGATTCTGGGTCATTTTCAAAAAATCGATACCGTTCATCAGCGGCATCTGGATGTCCAGAAAGATCAAATCGATGGGGTGTTTTTCCAGCAGTTGTGTAAGTTCCAGCGGGTTACTCCCGGTGTCGGTGAGATGTAGAAAATCCACTTTGCTCACGTGGCGGGCGATACCCTCGCGGGCTAGTGGTTCGTCGTCGATGATCACACAGTTGATGGGCATATCGTTGCAGTTTAGCGGGTGATGAGATCGGCCGCGAGGGCCGGGCTTGATGTTAACGGAGCTTCATGTAACCGTAATTGCAGATCTACCTGAAAGGCGAATACCGACTGCCGGATGTGAAGCTCATGTGTTTCCTGATAGAGCAGGTTTAGCCGGCGCCGTACCTGCTGTAGTCCCAGCCCGTGATCCGTATGTTCCTCCGGGATGCGTTGAGTATTTGGGGCTATGCTGTTTGAGATGGAAGCATGTAGTTGCAGCCCTTCCAACCAGAGCTTTATTTTGATCCAGTTCGGTTGGGCTTTGGATTGAGATACGTGCTTGAAGGCATTCTCGATGAAGGAGATCAATACGAAGGGAACGATAGTCAGTTCATTGGAAGGTGGGATTTCAAGTTGCACCTGCACCTCCAGGTCTTCATTGTCGTGCCGCAGTTTTTCCAGTTCAATAAAATTTTCCAGATAGGTCAGTTCTTGTCGGAGCGAGATCTCGGCTTCGTTGCATTCGTAAAGCTGATAACGCAGTAGATCGGAAAATTTGGCCAGCGCTTCCGACGCCATATCCGGATTTTTATGGATCAATACAAAGATGGAATTGATGGTATTGAACAGAAAATGAGGATGGAACTGTGATCGTAGGAACTTTAGTTCCGTTTCCAGCTTTTCCTTCTCCAGCAACTGTTCCCGTTGCCGGGATTGGATCCAGTTCTTAGTCAGTTTGATACTCATGGCCAGCGTCATACTTGCTGCGGTAGAAGGTAGCGCATTGTTCTTGAAGAAGTACAGATACTGATCCGGTTCCATTCCAAAAAGCTCCTGAAAGCTCAATTCAGACCACCACGCATTGACGTAATAACCGCCGGCAATACAGGCCGCCGTGCAGATAATAGTGAGCAGCAACCAACTGATGTAGACAGCATACCGCCCTTTTTCCAGAAAACGGGGAATCAGGAAGTACAGGTTGAAATATACCCCGATAGCCTGGAAGGTGACGTAGAAGGAAAATTTGATGGTGTAGGGCGAAAAGAGAATGTTATGAGCGGCTTCCCAGGCGCTACCCACCGTTACTGCCCACCAGGCGTAGTGATAGGCAACCCAGAAGGGGATATGATACAGTTTGTACCGGTACAGCCAGGAAAAATTACTGCTTCGCAAGAGTTGTGTTAACACGGGAGTTTTGTTTAGTCGTAAGTCCGTTAGACAATAAGTCGTAAGTCTGTTCCATTTAACTCAGGGCTAAAATACAACCGACTTACGACTTACAGACTGATGGAAGGACGACTTAGTCATACATCGCAATATGTCGGAAAATTTTCAATGATCCATTCGGCTCCCTTCGCCAGATCCGCAGATCCTTACCCGTAAATACACCCGAGAAATTGCCGTTCCGGATAATGGCGATATGACTGGCATACTCAATGACATAATCGCCCAGATCATCGATGCGATCGTTGCGGATGTCCAGTTGTTCGAATATGGGTATCTCCGCAGCGTGTTGCACCAGAAATTGTTCCAATTCGGTTTTACCGGAGTACATGGGGTTGCGACTATATAAAAAGCTGCCTTCATCAGCGTAGAATTGCGACCAGATCCCGGCATCGTGCTGTTTGATAGTGGCTTCCATGAGCCGGTTCAGGGCCGCCAGTTCGAAGCTGACCGGATCGTCGATGGGGTGATGCGCCTGGAGGGCGATATTCACCTGCGGGAGGGAGGTAAACCGTAGCTGCTCTTCAAATGGCAGCGCCTCGTTGTAATTCCAGGTCTCGGTGATCAGGCTGAGGTCCCGGTCGTTTTTCTCCCAAATGTTGATATACTTACCTTCCACGGTTTGCGGCTCGCTAGTACTGCCGGGGATGATGGTAATAAGAAAACTACCGGTTTCGGCCACCTGCTCTCCGAGGTCCAGCACTTCCGTGATCCGGCGGGAATACTGTTTCACGTCAAAACGGTCAAAGAAAGCCTGGTGATAAAGCAGCACCTGCTCTTTTCCCAGGATGGTTTTTTGAAATTCCGGCATCAAGCGGACATTTTCGGCATAATAAGCCATGAGGATGGCCGGATCTTCCTGCTGCATGGCCTGGATGTAGACCTTGCGGAACTGTTCCAGGTACTGCTGTGGATCTTCATAGTTGCCGGTTGGATATTTCTGTGAGAATAGTATACCGGAAAGTATGCAAAACAAGACTAGAAAAAGATGCTTCTTATTGATCATGTCGGTGTGATTTAGGGTAAAAGATTGTGCGTGCTGATGGCGCGGAATATTTTTAGCGCTCCGTCTTCCTGTTCTTTCCAGAGCCGGATGCCCTTTCCCCAGGTTTTGCCGGAAACATCCGGATTGCTCCAGTTAACCCAGAACTTATAATACTCCAGCAGATGCTCTCCGAAATCTTCATAATGATAAGTGTATACGGCAATGGAGTCGATGGTGATCTGCCCACGATTATTGTACTCCACCAGATAAGGTCTGATCCCGGCGCCGCTCACCGTAGGTTCGGCAAAGGGCATGAAGCGGGCATCGGGTGCGTAAAAGGCAGAACGGGCCGGGCCGTCCCGGCTGGTTACGTATTTTTCCTGCAGGGAGTTGTACGCTTTTAATTCCAGGGTAATTTGTTGATCAGGATCAGCCTGCATGCGGTTTTCGGGCATCTGCTCCCAGGGTAGGATCAGGCGTTCCGGGTGATCCAGATGCTGGAAAAAACCATAGGCTTCTCCTTTTATTTTGAGCTGCCCGTCTGCGGGGATCTCCCATACCGTCCAGTATTTACCGTATTGCGAAAGGAGCGTATCTCCGACTTCCGGATCATAATAGGATTTCCTGAAGGTACCGATCTCTACCAGGGTGTTGTCCATGGGAAAGATCTCTTCGATCTCTTTATGGAATTCCTGTACATCCTGACGGGCAAATAGCTCGCGGTAGAACAGTTCGATCTCCGCCCGCCCCGTCAACGCAGGCTGATATTCGGGCATGCTGATGGCCTGATCGGTGTAGTAGGAGAGAAAGGCCGGTAAGTCATTCTGTTGCTCGAATGCTGCTCGTTGGTCGGTAAGGAACTGTACTTGTTGTTTGTAGTCCTTGACCGCAGCAGGTGTCTGACTGATCTCTTTAGAACAGGAAACAGCCAACAACATCAGCAGGAGTAAGATGCTGCAATAAGGGATCTTGGTCATTTTGATAGCTTTTGCTACCAAAACTAGTCTTTACGACACGGCCGGCCGGGAAGTATTGATGAGCGGCAGCCCATCTGGTATGAATGGGAGGGGAATATTGATTAGTAGTTTTTTAAAGTCGTAAGTCTTCAGTCGTTAGTCGTAAGTCGGTGGTTTTAAAGATTTGGTGTACTGGGGAAAATATTGACAGTGAAACTCTGATCTGATCTCAACCAGGAGTAATTCCACGCCATAATTTGTACTATCATTATTGACTGCAGACTGCCGACTAATTCTTCTCAATAAACATATCCAGGGCCTCTTCCAGGCTTTCAATTTTCAGATTCCCCTTGAGGAGGATCTCTTTCTTATTGTCGAGCAGGAACATCTTGGGTGTTTCATCTACATAGAACAGGTAGCGGTACAGTGCCGACGGATCGACCGTATTGATCCATTCGATCATTCCCCAGTCTTTGATGGCCTGGGCACAGGCAGGATATTCATCGGGGTCCTTATCGCAAACGGCCAGTACTTGCAGTCCTTTATCCTTGTATTTTTTGGAAAACTCCACCAGTTTTGGGACTGCTTGTTTGCAATGGCCGCAGGTGGGCGACCAGAACAGCAGCAGGGTGAAAGGCGAATCCAGATTATGCAATTCCACCAGATCACTCAACTGATACTGTCGGTCGGGATCGTTGATCTGGTGTAAGGTGATGGTCTCTTCCGCATCCAAATGGAAGGAGCGAAAATCCGGTGCTGTTTTTCCGATGAGCAGGGTGGCCCAACGGTCGGCTTTGGCAGTCCATTCCTTTCTTTTTTTCTGATTGATAAAGGCATCGGTTTTTCCTTTTTCCATGTATTCCTGCACCAGATGCACCACTACGGCATCCATGCCCACATACTTGGATTGCAAATATTCATTGATGAATTTGAGGTAATAGAACTGGAAGGCTTCCGCATCCGGCTCTACCAGTTGGAGCACTTCATCAATAGAACGGATGAGTGAATCCGGATGCATGGCGGTGTAGCGCTTGAAGTACTGGTCTACTTTCTGGAAGAACAGATTACTGGTAAACAGGCGGCCGTCTGTTTTGAACGCATCGAAATAATGGGCTTTGGCGTACCAGAATTCCTGTTCCCGTTGTTCTTCCTCCGAACCCGAAAATTCGGGAAGATCCGGCGCCTGCTGTGACCGGATAATGGTGGCCGTCAGCGACTCCGGTGCCCGGCTGATGACTTCCTGCTGGTATTTTTTGACTTTTGACTGTAGTGCTGTCAGGTCTGCATCCGATTCCTGTGAGTCGGTTCCGTCATCTGCTTCCTTTTTCTTTCGGACCATGATCTGTTCGTGTATCGCCGTCTGATCTTCCATGAACAACCGGTATTCCTGAAAGAGACTATTTTGCGGGGCGTTATCGAATTTACGATCAGCCGTCAACCGCGTGTGATCCATATGCAGGGTATAGTGCTGTTCTTCTTCAGTAATGAGGATCTCCACAAATTCATTGTTGGGTGGCAGCACAATGTAGTAGATGCCGCTTTTCAGTTTTTCTTCGCTCTGGTAGTGGAACTGGCCCGGGTCGGCAGCCTGTAAGGTATCTTTTACGTAGGCTTTATCGCCAATGTAGTTGACGAGGTAGACTTCGGGGCCTTTGTAATTTTTTATTTCGATGAGGAGATCAGCGCCGTCGGCAACTGCAAATAAGAATAACGGGCAGAGGATAGTTAAAAGAATAAGACCGAAATGCTTCATTTTGTGATGGGTTCAGATTTGAAAATGTGGTTTTGCGTGTAAAACATCGAAGTTATTTAATCAATTTGGAACTGTCCAATCTGTTTCCATATCGATCCAGAACAATGACCAGATAAAGTCCCGGGGGTAAGTTACTGATGTCAAATTGAGTGCGACCGTCATTGGAAGATTGCCGTTGCAGGGTACGCCCCATTATATCCTGCAGGAGAAAATGATGCTCTCCGGTGGAAGAGGTTCTAATCTCTGCGGTTACCTGCAGACTGCCGGGATTAGGATATATCCGTAATTGATTGGATTCCGGATCGGAAGATGGCGCTATTGCATTAATAGCGGGTATCTCACTTACTGTTGTATTGGTAATAATTGGGGCGTTAAGGTCAAAATAAATAGCTGCCCGGTTGCGGACCTGGTCCCCCGGACCGGCTTCCTCCCTAAGGAATACTGCAAACTGCACATATCCCATACTGCCCTGGTAGTTGGTCGTACTATCCGGAAGATTGATTTCGGGAAAAAGGAATTCTACTACATGGTCCCGGATAGTGATGAAATGCGCGTGGCTGGAGCTGACCGGTCGGATACTGGCGGGGTCTAATAACCGATCCAGGGTATCGAGGATACGAACCTCAAAGGCCGTGTCATTACCGGTATTTTGGAATCGGATGGTATAGATCAATTTCTCGGAAGCATCTATCGACTTATCAGGTCGGTTGGGAGAGACCAATTTATCATTCGGGTCATAGGAACACCGAACAGTATCTTTATATGTTGTGTACTGTAGGCGTAAGGTGTTGTTTTCCTCGATAGCGGCCAGCTCAGCGGAAAAATCCAGGATGTTGCCCAGGTACGTTCCATCAAGGGAATGGAAGACCGGATCGATATGCACCAGTTGCCTTGGATTCAGGCTGTCTATACGCCAGGTTAGGGTTTGATTATTGGTGTCGACAAGCAAAGGAGCAGGAACGGCGGTGTCGAATTCCAAAAGCGGATCGTATTGCAGGGTAACCAAAAAATCCTTTTTGAGTGTTCCGTCATTATGTACGGTTACTCCCAGTTCAATGGGCCGGTCGCAACGGGCGACATCTCCATTTAAGAAGATATCTCCGCTCGTAATAGGTTCAGTGGGGGCATAGCCGAAAGTGAGGGTGGTATCCTGAGATTGAGAAATTTCAGTTGTGAGTTCTGCAGCGGAGGTCAATTGCCAGTGATTCAGATCTTCCGCCCGGATGGAATAGTTGCCATCGGGAAGCGTGTAGAGGTAAAACCTGCCCAGTTCATCGGAAAAAGTTACCCATTGTTCGCTTTCATTTTGAATGGTGATCTTCACATTATGCAGACCCGGTTCGGAAGCGTTATGATTTCCGTTCATATTTTCATCCAAAAAGACAAGGCCCTGTAAAACCGGCGCGTGCAGATCGCTACGCACCAGGTAAAGTATATCTTGGGAGTGAATGATATTATGAGCATGAATGATGATATCGGATTTTCCATTACCGTTGAGATCTTTGCAAGTCAGGCTGCCGATTTCAAAACCCTTGCCGGAAGGGAAAAAAAAGATGGGATACAAAGCCAGCTTCCCCTGCTGGTTGCGGTAAAAAGATCTGCCGGAGATCAGATCCTGCCAGCCGTCCCGGTCCAGATCGATAAGGGCAAAGTCTGCACTTCCGGTGAGTTCTTCGTGCTGATCAAAAATATCATTGCCGTTATTTTTTAAAATAAGCGTATTACCCTCGAGCCGATATGTCTTAACGAAATCGAAATCGCCGTCCCGATCCCAATCTACAGCGGCTATTTTATCGGCTGTTCCCGGGCGATAATCAGTAGAGAATACTTCTCCACTGCCATTCTCCTCATTGATAATCCAATGGATCTTACCATCGTCAAATAAAACATCCTGTTTTCCATCTCCATCCAGATCAGACGAAGACAGCCGGGGTGCACTATAATTGTCCTGTAGGGATTGCGGCCAGGCAAAGCTGCCATCCCCCAGGTTCAGTAGGCGATTGATACGATTGTAGATGGGATCATAATATACTATGTCTTGCAGGTTGTCATTGTTCAGGTCGGTAAGATAGGGAGGGTAGCTATACCCGAGTGGGCCCACCGGAATGGAGGAAGGCGAAAATGTAAAATCACCGGTTTGTTGCAGTAGGCGATAATCGGTAAGTGTATATTGATCTGTGTAATGGAAAACAACCATCGCCTCTGTCAACTCATCCTCGTCAAGATTGGTTTCTGCGAAGAGCTCGAACTTCAAACCAGGATCATAAACCAGATCCGGGTTGAGCTCACTGAAGGACAAATAATATCGGGGCAGGTGATTAAACTTATTTCTTAGGGGGTCGATGTTTTCCAGAAAAAAGATACCCTCCCGATCCATAATGATGGCATCCAGGTCTTCATCTCCATCGAAATTGCCAAAGGTATAAGCCTGGAGAGAAGCCGGCCCCATCAGGGTACTGTTGCCGTAAGTATGATCGGCCGGGTCGGGGTGTAACATGCGCCATTGGTCCCGGCCGAATAGTATTTCTTTTAAGCCGTCACCATTAAAATCGTAGGCGAGTATCTTGGTCCCGATATTACTG
>JAGQXH010000398.1 GCA_020436695.1 Lewinella sp.
ACAATGCTGGCCAAAGGCATCGACCCACAACTGGAAAAAGCCATCGAAGAAGTCATGCGAATGGTGAAGGAAAAAGGGCCGATCAATCCGGAGCCTCCAGGTAAGGAAGATCGTTCACGCGTTATTAAGCCCTAATTGGGTACTCAGTTCTGGTTCTTGAAGCCCGATGGGACAAATAAACAAAAATTGTTTATAATTATTTAATAGTCTAAATTTTGTTTTACAACAAAATTTAGACTATTTTTATCCTCCTTATACATGAAGGGTAAAGCTATACTGATGCACCGTATGTTTTTGCATTTCAAAACCTATCCAATGATCAATCCCCATATCGGAATAACCAGGTGCAATTACTTCGGTCATAGCCTTACCTAAAACAACTGACAACTTCTTTTAACCTTAAAACCACTATAATTATGAGTACTCAGGAAATCGCCGACAGACTGGTAGCCCTTTGCCGTATCGGGCAATACGATGAAGCTTACAAAGAATTATTCGCCGACGATGCCGTCAGTATCGAACCGGAATTCACCCAACAACCTCCGGTAAAAGGCCTCGACAATTTACTGGCCAAAAGTGCCCAGTTTGCCACCATGTTCAAGGAATTGCACGACAGCAGTGTTTCCGCTCCCATCGTAGCCGGCAATTGCTTCGCCTGTACTATGATGATCGACACGACCAATCATGAAGACGTGCGTTCAAAAATGGAGGAGATCTGTCTGTATCACGTGAAGGACGGGAAGATCATTTCCGAGCAGTTCTTCTTTTAATGTTTGAGGCCTTAACGGTTTCGTGAAACCGTTAAGGCCTTGATCAGAACTCCAGCTCAAAACTAAGATTCAGCGTCCGGTCCAGCAGGTCCGTCTGACTACCATTGATCGTATTCACGCCACTTCCGCCTACCTCGAATACATCCGAATAAATGTATTGCAGATACTTCACATTGCTGTTATTGGTGATATTGAATACGGATAGACCCAGTTTAGCTTTAGTACCACCCAACATAAACCCGTAAGCAGCCCCCAAGTCCACCCGGAAATAAGCGGGCAGCCAGCTCACAATACGTCTGAGGTCGGGATCGCTCTCTCTCCTATCGCCCAACTCGCGTGGGATACGGGCCAGGTTGTAATAAGGACGGCCGCTGCTATAGATGAGGTTACCGGAAAATTCAAATCTACCTGTTGTAAAAGTATTGATCCACTTCAACTGATGCCGGCGGTCATCCCGCGAAGGGATCACTTTACCCATAAAAATACCGGGGAAGCTGTTGGTGGCCTTGCTCAGTGTATAGGCGAGATGCCCGGTGTAATGCGTATATTCCCAACCGATAGTGGCATCCAGTCCGTTGACATTCCCCTCGCCCACAAAAATGCGGTAGTTCTGCGATTGGGCAGGGCGTATCGGTTCGTCTCCAAAATCCAGATTGACAGAAGAATGATCAATGACATTGGCCTGATCTTTATGATACAGTTCCAGGTCAAAGAACCATTTGTTGAGATGATACGTACCTCCGAGCATGTAGTTGGTCGATTGTCCTACCGGGAAGCGATCATCGTCACTCAGCAGGATCAGATCCACCGATTGACCAAGTCGATTCTCATGCGTTAATTCGCGAATAAACTGATAATTGACACTGTATGAAGATTTCAATGCCAGTCCGAATTTGAACAGATAAGTAGCCGATATACGGGGAGCAGGATATAGCTTCTGCGTTGCTTTATAGTAGTTCATACGACCACCAATGTCCACTTGCAGTCGATCAACAGGAGCCCAGCGATAATTAGCAAATACCTGTGCATCATAAGTATTACCCTTGCTGCTCAGCAGGGTATCCACCTCAGAGGTCACGGCGAAGGCTGTTTGATACTGGTTCAGACTGGTACCCAGTTGCAATAGATTACCGCTGGCCGTTTTTTTATTCAGTAGCAGCCGGTATCCCGCATTTTCTACCTGATTCTGCTGATCGTTGGAGATCTCAAAGTCTCTGGTTTCCCGTGGTGCCGTACTGATAATGCTGGCCATCAGTCCGCCACCAAAACGGTAATCAGTATAGAAGAGATCAGACTCCAGCTGCCAGTTGTTCGGCAGACTTGCCTGGTACTGCAGGCTGGCTCCCAGATTTTTCCATTCCTGTTCTTCTTCAAACGCTTCTTCACGATAGATCCGCTCCTGATTAAAGCGGCGGGAAGAAGCGTTAGAATAGCTATTCAGATATTTATCGGAACTATGGTATAGATTCAACGCCAGCCGGTGCCGGTCATTGGGCGCAAAAAGGAGTTTTCCATTATAGTCAGAAAAACCGAAATCCGGCACGGTATTCAGCAATTCCGGCCGGATCTTGTCTTCTGTATCTTCCGTATAATTATCTACCTGCGTACCGACCCAATCAAAAAGCTTGGAGGAAGCGACATTGGTGTAGGAACGGCGCCCACTCAAACTTACGCCCAGCGACGGGCTCAGCGGAGCATTGATCTGCAGTGCCCCCGATAACAGATTAATGTCGACTTTACCTTCCAGCTGATCGATCCGGTCAGCCGACTGCATCCAGAGCATTCCCCCCGTACGGCCACCATACTGAATGGGAAGGGCATTTTTATAAAGTCGCACTTCGTCGATGTAACTACTGTTGAGTGCGCTGAATACCCCATAAAAATGATCCACTTTGTACAAAGGCATACCGTCTAGTATGATCAGCGTTTCATCGGCATTACTACCCCGAATTTTGATATCGCTGCTCAGGTCATCAGCAGCACTAACCCCGGCCATTAGCTGCACCTGTCTGAACAGATCCTTCCCGGCCAGTTGCCCGGCTATTCCTCCCTCAATTCCTTCTCCCCGAATACGGATACTGCCGTCTTGCAGGGAAGACGAAAGGGAAGGCAACCGCTCGATGATCAATATTTCATCCAGTGGTAAGGCCTCGGTTTGGAGCCGGATAGTTGTATTGCGGCCCAATTGGTTCACCGGCAAATGCTTCGTTTTATAACCGATATGGTAAATATAAACTGAACGATCGGCCATAGCAACAGGGAGGGTCAGGGAGAAACGTCCCTGCTCATCACTCATGGTCCCGAGATTGAGGGTGTCCAAAGCGATGGCTACATTCATCATAACCTGACCGGAAGTGCCGTCCAGGATGCTGCCGTTAATGGTGAGTGTCTGTTCCGAACCAGTATCGTCTTTCAGTTTTATCCTGCGTAGTAAAATGCGGTCATCCGACAGAATGCGGTATTGGACCGGCAGCCCGCTAAGCAATTGCCGCAACAGCGATTCTATGTCAGCGGCGGAATAATCAGCTGCTTCCACCAACTGTCGCTCCAGCAATTCCGGCACATAGGCAAAATTGATCTGGTAATTCCCGGCCAGGCGTTCTATGGCCTGCCGCAGGTTCTCTCCGTACTGTGTTGTTAGTTGATAGGGTTGGTTCAAAGATTGAGCAGGGCTTCTATTGCACAACAGAAGCAACAGTAAAATTATCCACCACGGTCCATTCGTACGCATAAGTACCTTTGCTCAAAAAGTAGGGTTCTATATACCGCAGGCCCACTTTTAAATAGAACGTTTAAGGGACCTTATTCCTTTTCTGACAGCCTGTTTTTAAACACCTTACCGGCGACAAAATCCGGATCTTTCATCGGTAGAAGTGATATTAAGGCCGTCATTAATCATTAATCGGAAACATCTTCCTTTATTCTTATCTGTTTTCCTTCAATTTTGTAAGAGAGTGCCTGAGGATAACAAACCTGATACAGCGCCGATTCAAGGCTCTCGCCGGTAAAGAAGCCTGTATGCACCTGGGAGGCGATCTTATCACTTACTTCGACCCGAACATTAAACTGTCGTTCCAGTTCGGCAAAAATTTCCGCCAGCGGACGTTTTTTGAATCGATATATATTTTCCAGCCAGCCGATATTCGAATCATTATCCACGGGAGGAACGGTATCCAGTGTGCCGGCGGTATTCAGCTCGCAGGCCATACCGGCCGTAAGCACCATACCTTCCCGGTCTCCGGGTGCCGTGACCTGTACGCGCCCTTCCGTGCATTGTACATAAAACCGGTCTTCGCGGCTGAAAACGTTAAACTTAGTACCTAATACCTGGACCTGTCCTAAATCAGTACTCACCCTGAAATGCTCCCCTTTTGTCACTTCAAAATAAGCCTCACCTTCCAGCTCTATTTCCCGCCCACTCTTATCATAAGACAGCGTACTACCGGCATTGATCTGTACATTCGACTGATCGGGCAGTACATGGGCCAGGTGCTCTCCGTAATCTGTGGTAACTTTCCCTGACGGTTCGAGTCCGAAAATAACGAAGAGAAGCAAGGCCACTGCTGCCGCTGCACTGCCGGCCATATACAGGAAGCGCCGACGACTTCGGATGGGGACCACCGCCGCTGTCTGCCGATTGCTGGTCTGAATACGACTCCAAAGCTGATCGGTATCCACTTCCGGCCGGCGGACCTGGAAAGACATTCCTGCCACCAGCCGCCGTGCCTCTTCCACTGCCGGACGCTGCGCCGGATATTGATCCAGCCAGGCCTCCATAGCGGCTGTTTCTTCCGGCGTACCCGCTTTTACCCAGCTGATGAAGTCTTCATCTGCGGCCAATTGCAGAGCATCGTAGGTTAGATAAATGTCTTTCATAATTAACTTAATAGGTACGTGGTACAGGGTCGAGAACCTAAAACCCAGGACCCGGTACCGAATATTTCAATTCTCCAAAAATAACTCATCCAGATAGGCCGAACGAGTCCAGCTGTTGTAAGCATTGCGGCAACCACTCAATCCACTGTGCATCATACTGACACAGGTGCCGTCGGGATTAGCGGTATCCAGATGACTCCGTCCCAGATAACAATGCCCCAACTCGTGAAAGATGACGAACTCCCGCTTGATATCGGATGCCTGGCTCCAGAAAGCCCGGTCGATCACCAGGCGGTTAGGGTCACCGCCGTTGTAATAGCATTGTCCGCTTACATTGGGCTCTGCGATATCATCCAATACGGCGGAGAGTTGGGCCGCCACAAAATCTACCGTTACCCCTCTGGCAGCTCCTTCTTCCTGAAAACGGTCAAAATAGGGTACCAGTTCTTCCTGGATCGTATAGTTGTCCACCGTCACCCCTTCCTCCTTCTGACATCCTGCCAACAGCAGCAGGAAAACTGCTGTAAAAGCCCAGTTATGCCTCATGCTTATTCCGTTCTTTTACCGAATAAGCAGGGTTTATTGTTTTTGTACTCAATTTTTTTCAAAAAATTTTTCATTTCATCCAACCCAATCATTCAAGGCTGCCGCATTTAACGACCGGCCGCAAAGTACAGCAGTACCATTATCAACAGCAGAACAGTCAGATGCTTTCGCAGCGCTTTAATACCGGCAAATACCAGATTGCGGACCGACTGATAATTGATCTCCAAAGCCTCACAGATCTCCTCATAACTCAGGCCTTCGTAGTATTTCAGATAAAGCGCTTCCCGTTGCCGTTTACTGAGTTGCGCCATGGCTGCTTTGATCTGAGCGGCCTGTTCATCGGATATTTCCCGCCCTATAATAGCCTCATCTATCGACGGGACGGCGGCAAAATCCATTGATTCCGCATCCGGCGCGTGTTGGATCTTCATGCCTTGCCTGGTCTGACGGATGATCCTTCTGCGCAACGCTACCAGCAGATAAGGTCGAATACTATCGTTTGGCCCCAATCCCTGGCGATTGCGCCACAAATTCACAAAGAGATCGTGCACACAATCCTCGATCAGGTTGGTATCGGTCGTAAACTGATATCCATAGCGCAGCAGGGCATCCACATGCTCCCGATAGATGCGCTCCAGGGCATCTTCGCGGCCATCTCTTAGTTGTTGCCAAAGCTGCTTATCTTCCATGTAATCATTTGCAGTCGAAAAAATGAATGCGCGAAATTAAAAAAGATTGAGGCTTAGCCATCCCTACAAACCTACTAATCACTAACCTCTTGGGAAAAATCACCAATAAATGGTCGTACATTTCCGAATGAAACGAAAATTTACCCGGCATTTATATATTGTAACAAAAGTTGTCAGTCATCAGTCGATAGTCGTAAGTCATACTCCGCTCCTCATTTCTCATTCCTAACCTGAGCCTGAGACATGTCAAATACCGCAACGTTTAAAAAAGACCGGCAATTTTGGAAATTCTGCGCCTACGGTTTCCTGAAGAACCTGCGTTTTTTCGAACCCTTCCTGTTGTTGTTCTTTCTGGAAAAGGGCATCTCTTACTGGCAGATCGGCACCTTATATGCCCTACGGGAGATCAGCATCAATCTGCTGGAGATCCCGTCCGGCTTTATGGCTGATGCTTTTGGCCGCCGCCGCACCATGATCCTGGCCTTTATTTTTTATATCGTTTCCTTCATCATTTTTTACGCAGCTGCTTCCTATTGGTTGCTGGGTATGGCCATGATCTTTTATGCCATGGGCGATGCCTTCCGCAGTGGTGTACACAAAGCGATGATCTTTACCTACTTGAAAATGCAGGGCTGGGCTGATCAGAAGGTCCATTATTATGGCTACACGCGTTCCTGGTCCCAACGTGGCTCAGCAGTCTCTTCCTTGCTCGCCGCCCTGGTAGTGATCTTTAGCCATAATTACACCTCGGTATTTCTACTATCCATTATCCCCTATCTGCTGGATATGGCCCTGATCTGGTCTTACCCAAAAGCACTGGACGGAGCCAGGGTCAACTGGAAAGACAAGCGGGAGATCCGTCGGCAGATCAACAAGATATGGCGGGCTTTTGCCACAACCTTTCGTCATCCTCCGGTACTGAGGGCTGTAAATAATGTATCGCTGCTGGAAGGGTATTTCCAGGCCGTTAAAGACTATCTGCAGCCTATTTTACAAAGCCTGGCTCTGAGTCTGCCTTTTCTGGTGGGCCGGGAGGAAGAAAGCAGGTCGGCCATCCTGATCGGAGTGATCTATTTTTTCATATATCTGCTCACCGCCCGCGCCTCGCAAAGTGCCGGCCTCGTGGCGAATCGCTTCACCGTGCTGCGTATACCGATCAACTGGAGTTTGCTAAGCGGCCTGCTGGTGGGAGGGGTGGCCGGCTGGTTGTACCAGTGGGAACTCGGCCTACTCTCCGTCGGGCTCTTTATGCTACTCTATGTGATCAAAAACCTGCAAAAACCGATGGGGACCGCTTTTTTCGCCGAACAGGTGGAGACGGACATTCTGGCCAGCGCCCTGTCCGCTCAATCGCAGATCAAGACGATCTGGGCGGCGGTTATTGCCCTGCTACTGGGCGTAGCGATCGATGCCTTTGGCGTAGCGCATGGGTTGTGGATGGTATCGGCGGGTTTGCTGTTGCTGTTGCCTGTATTTTGGATACGGGAGTAGTTTGGGGGGTGTTTAGGTATTCAGTGTTCAGGTGTTCAAGGATTCAGTAATTGACTAATAATCGGCCTCCTGCTCGTAGTTCAGAATCTATCCTGTGGCATACTTTATTGAACAGTCTCCTCTTTCTATCAAGGGCAAATCTACCCCGCGCGCAGAATCTTCTCCATTTTGCGACCTTTTGCCAATTCATCCACCAACTTATCCAGATACCGTACCTGTTGGGTCAACGGATTTTCGATGGTTTCCACCCGATAGCCGCAGATCACGCCGGTGATGAGCTTAGCATTAGGATTTAAGTTGGCAAGCTGAAAAAAGGTTTCGAAAGTTACTTTTTCGTCGATGAGCTCCTGAACTGTGTTTCTCCAATCTGTACATCAACTCTACATTAGGGTTCTCTCTACCATGCAATATCCTGCTAAGCTTAGTTGGATGAATACTTAGATCATCTGCAATCTCTTTATTATTTCGTTGCGTGACGTCTATAAAAAGTTAGATTAACAC
>JAGQXH010000399.1 GCA_020436695.1 Lewinella sp.
GTTAGATCCATTTAGTGGAACGGGTACTACTGTTTTAGAAGCAAAACTAAATGGATTAACTGGCATCGGTGTAGAAGCAAATCCTGCAGTATTTTTTGCTTCGAATGTGAAATTAAAATGGGACATAGATCCTGTTGCTTTTGAAAAAGATGCAGTCAGTATAGCAGATGAAACCAATAAAAAATTGAAAATTCAGGGGATCGATGATAATTTGACTTCATTAGATGAAGTGGATCTTCTTAAACTAAAAGATATCACTCCGGAGAAGAAAAAATTACTTTTAAGAAACTCTGTTAGTCCATTACCATTTCATAAGGCTCTGACCTTATTAGAGTTTATTAAGAAGTCGAAATCAATTTACCAAGACCATCTATTGCTGGCATTCATTACATCTTTGGTAAAGGACGTAAGCAATCTAAGATTTGGCCCTGAAATTGGTGTGGGTAAAATCAAAGACAATGCTCCTGTTATTAACCCTTGGCTTGAGATGATACGGGCCATGAGCCATGACATAGGAGTAAATCTTCCTTCGAAAATAGGTTCAGGGACGATCAAGTTAGGAGACGCTAGAGAAATTCATAAGGTAATTAAAAGAGAATCCGTAGATGCAGTAATCACTTCCCCTCCTTACCCTAATGAAAAAGATTACTCAAGAACCACTCGTTTAGAAAATGTTATTCTTGGACTGGTCAAAGACAAAATGCACTTAAGATCTATTAAAAAGACATTTGTTCGCTCAAATACACGAGGTATTTACAAAGAAGATAATGACGACAAATGGATTCAAGACAATGCAACCATTAATTTGATTGCTGAAAAGATTGAAGCTCGAAGGATCGCATTAAACAAAACATCAGGGTTTGAGAGACTATATGGAAGAGTAACTAAACAGTATTTTGGAGGAATGGCTCGTCATCTAGAGAACATGAAATTTGTCCTCAAACCAGGTGCTCAACTTGCGTATGTAGTCGGAGATCAGGCTTCCTATCTTCGCATCCTAATTAGAACAGGACAAATCCTATCAGAAATTGCTAAAAACCAAGGCTATGAAGTAATGGGCGTCGATCTTTTTAGAACGCGATTTGCTACAAAAACTAAAGAGGAATTGCGCGAAGAAGTAGTTTTGCTTAAATACAAAGGGAAATAATGGAAAAAAGCAGTAGCAAAGCTAACCGATATACAAAGATCATTGAGACGATTTTCTTTGAAAAATATAGAAAAGGTGATTCTCATATCCCTTTCAAAAGAGATGAATTTATTTCTGTAGCTGATAAGCTGAACGTTAAACTTCCCAAGAATCTTGGTGACATCATCTACTCCTTCCGGTTTAGAGTTGATTTGCCCATCCAAGTATTAGAAACACAGCCGCCAGGTTATGAATGGTTGATAAAATTAGAAGGTAAAGGCCTGTATTCCTTCTCCTTAGAAAAAGAACTTAAAATTGTTCCAAATTCAAGCTTGATCCAAACAAAAATCCTTGATGCTACTCCTGAAATTATCAAACTATATTCACTCACTGATGAACAAGCTTTATTGGCTATTCTTCGCTATAACCGATTGATAGACATCTTCCTAGGTATCACATGTTATTCTCTCCAAAACCATCTGCGAACTTCTGTGAAAAACATTGGCCAAATTGAAACAGATGAGATTTATATTGGAGTCAATTCGAATGGAGTTCAATTTGCAATTCCGGTACAAGCCAAAGGAGGAACTGATAAACAGGGGAAAGTTCAAATTGAGCAAGATATAGCCTTATGTGAAGATAAATTTCCCGATTTGATTTGTAGGCCAGTTGCAGCACAGTTCATGCCAAACGGAACTATAGCTTTATTTGCATTTGAAATTGATAGTGAGAAAGAATTACGCATATCGTTAGAGAAGCATTATCAATTGGTCCAAAAAGACGAGCTATCTGCTGAAGAAGTAAATAGATATAGAATCATGCGAAATACTTAAACTCATCCCCCAATCTTCGCCATCGACTCCTTCACCGGCCGGTCAAATCCGCGGCGGCGTTCAGCCTCCCATCCGTCTTTGGCTCTGTTTTGAAAGGCCTCTGTAAATGCATCGGCCAGTTGCGCATTGGTTGCACCGGCGCGCATCAGATCCCGGATATTAAAAACGCCATTATCGTAAAGGCAGGTTTTAAGCGAACCTTGCGGAGTAATGCGAATGCGATTGCATGTTCCGCAGAAGGTACGCGTATACGCTGCGATGATACCGATACTTCCCTTAAAGCCCGGTACCTGATAGTTATAGGACGTACTGGCCGGAGGATCGGGTATTTTTTCGATCGTAGGGAAAGCCGTTTTCAAATGGGCCAGAATATTGGCGTGATGCCAATACAATTTATCATAATGTTGCCCTTCTCCATTGAACGGCATCTCTTCGATGAAGCGCATGCTTACCGGCAGATCCCGGGTCAGTTCAGCCATCGGAATGAGATCATCGATATTTTTATCGGCCATGACGACCGCATTGATCTTGGTCTTAATGCCGTGCTCCAGTAATAGATGGAAGGTCTCCATCACCTGTTCGAAACTATCGCGCCGGGTGATCTCGAAAAAACGATCTTTATCAAGTGTATCCAGGCTGAGGTTGACGGAATGGATGCCCATGCGGGCCAGTTCGGGCACCAGGGCAGCGGTGGTGGTGCCATTGGTAGTAATGTTTATCTGTTGCAGTCCTTCCATTCGGCTCAGCGCCCGCAGAAAGTCCGGCATATCTTTACGGATAAATGGCTCGCCGCCGGTGATTCGTACCTTATCGACACCCAGTGTGGTCAATACCTGCACCAGACGTAACATTTCTTCGTAACTCAGCAGATCCTCACGTGGCACATACGTAATCCCCTGCTCCGGCATGCAATAAAAGCAGCGAAGATTGCACCGGTCGGTGACGGCCAGTCGGAGATAACTAATGCGACGCCCGTGATTATCGTAGATCGCTTTTGTCATAAATGTGGGTTACTAATGCAATTATTGTCGGTCAGCCTGGGGTGTTGAAGATACGAATATTAGCAAATAGTTTTGTCAGATCAGCAATTCCCTATTTGGATTTTACAAGACTGATATTTTGGGTTTGAAAACAGCCAGGTGTGACAAATTTGAAAATCTGTCGCACCTGAAAACACGACAAGGAAGTTACATTAAATATGCAACGCCCGGTTTTCGGTAGCCGCCAGACAGGCTTCCCTGAAAGCTTCCGTATACGTCGGATGTGCGTGACTCATACGTGCTACATCCTCGGCACTGGCCCTAAATTCCATCAATGCTACTGCTTCGGCGATCATATCAGCGGTACGCGGTCCTACCATGTGTACTCCAAGGATCTCATCGGTCTCCTTATCTGCCAAAACCTTGATCATACCTTCGGTATCCATGCTCGCACGGGCACGCCCCAACGCTTTAAACGGGAATTTACCTACTTTATAGGAAATCCCTGCTGCTTTCAGTTCATCTTCGGTCTTCCCGACACTGGCCACTTCCGGCCAGGTATACACCACATTCGGGATCAGGTTATAATCTACATGCGGTTTTTGGCCGGCCATCAATTCTGCTACAAATACCCCTTCCTCTTCTGCTTTATGCGCCAGCATAATGCCTTGCACTACATCGCCGATGGCATAAATACCAGGCACATTAGTTTCGAGGTGATCATTCACTTTTATACGGCCTCGATCATCTTTTTCTACGCCTGCGTTCTCCAACCCGAGATTATCCGTGTATGGGCGACGACCGATAGCCACCAGACAGTAATCGGCCTCAATGGAAAAAGTATCTTCGGCATCGCGTTTTTGCACTTCCACCGTCACGCCGTTCTCTCCGGCAGTCACCGTGGTAACCTTATGCTTCAGATGGAATTTCATGCCCAGTTTTTTCAGTGACCGCATCAACTCTTTACTGCAATCCTGATCCATACCGGGAATAATGCGATCCAGGAACTCAACCACTTCGATCTCCGTTCCCAAACGGGCGTACACTGATCCCAGTTCCAGCCCGATCACCCCACCCCCGATAATCACCATCCGTTTGGGCACTTCCTTCAGGGTAAGCGCTTCCGTAGAAGTGATCACTCTTTTTTTGTCGTAATTGAATGCATCCGGAGTGATGGGTTTTGAACCGGTAGCGATAATCACTTTGTCCGTTTCGATCTTTTCCGTATTACCGTCATCCTTCGTTACGCTGATCTCATGAGCGGTCACAAAAGAACCATGACCATGATAAACATCGATCTTATTCTTTTTCATCAGAAAAGCAACTCCGTCACAGGTCTGCTTTACTACATCGTCCTTGCGCTGGATCATTTGCGCCATATCTACCGACAGGTCTTTCAGCCTGATCCCGTGTTCTGCGAATTTTTCGTGGGCCGCATGATAGTGCTCTGAACTGTCGAGCAGGGCTTTGGATGGGATACATCCCACATTCAGACAGGTACCTCCCAGCGTAGCATAGCGTTCAATGATAGCGGTTTTCATACCCAGTTGTGCACAACGAATGGCAGCAACGTATCCTCCGGGACCTGATCCAATGATCGTAACGTCGTATTTCATGGATATTTTTACTTGCGTTTAAAGAGTAACAAACCAAACTGCATTTGGCTGTCTTAATCCCACATTATTCTCCTTTCTTATTGTCGGAATTATTATCGTTGCGGTTATTTTTACGGCCTTTACGGTATCGGTTTCTCCGCTTTGAATTCGATTTTTCTTTAGATTGTCCGTCCTTTCCAGCGGGTTTTTCCGAGACGGTCTTTTCCTGGCCGGTATTTCCCTGCTTTGCTTTAGGTTGACTGACCTTTTTTTCCTGTTTTTTAGTTTTTGGTTCCCGGCCCGGCTGATTATTTTCTGTTTCTGATCCGGAACGTTTTTTATTCCGTCCCCGGTTGCGACGTTTCTTCTTGCGTATTTCTTCCGGCAATTCGATAGCACCGGTTACATCTTCAAAATCCATTACCGGCTCCTCTACCTGCACCAGGCTGGCTACTTCTTTGAGATGAAGGGGTTGATTACCAGCCGCATTCATGGCCTGCACCTGTTTAACCTCAGCCACGGTCATGGTGTAGATCTGGGTCTTTCCTTTCCCTTCTTCACTAATATAATACATCAGCCCCTTGAAAATATCGGTTTTGATCAGCGTGGCCATGCCCGTTTGGGTACGTAGCTTATCGGCATTCCGGGGGAATTTTTCCAGTGCATCCAGATAGGTATCCAGTTCGTAGTTCAGGCAACACTTGAGCCGGCCGCACTGTCCGGACAGTTTGGACTGGTTGATAGCCAGGTTCTGATAGCGGGCCGCCGCAGTGGAAACGGATTTAAAATCTGAAAGCCAGGTAGAACAGCAGAGCTCACGCCCGCAGGATCCCAGACCGCCGATCCGGGCCGATTCCTGACGGGCCCCGATCTGACGCATTTCGATCTTAACGCGAAACTCCTTGGCGTAATGCCGGATAAGCTCCCGGAAATCCACCCTGCCATCGGCAGTGTAATAGAAGGTGGCCTTTCGTTTGTCACCCTGATACTCCACATCACCGATCTTCATCTCCAGCCCCAGCGTACGGGCAATGACCCGTGACCGAATCATCGTAGCTTTTTCCATGCTGCGGGCTTCGGCCAGGCGTTCCATATCGCGCTCATGTGCCTTCCGGATCACCTTGTGAGCCACGGCATCCGGATTGACCTTTTTCTTTTTCATCTGAAGGCGTACAAGATCGCCGGAGAGCGATACCTTCCCGATATCGTAACCGTTTCCCGTTTCTACCACTGCCATGTCACCCGTACTGACCTGTAGGGCGTCTTCCCGAACATAGAATCCTTTATGGGAACCGTTCTTGAAAGAGACTTCTACAATATCAAAGGGGTCTACATCACTTATTTCTCTGGCCGTCAGCCAATCATAGGTATTGAGACGGTTACACCCACCGGAGCTGCAACCGCCGTTGCTTCGGCAGCCGGCCGGCTCTCCATTTTGTGTTGCCACTGAACATCCGATACATCCCATCGTTCCTCAAAATTTTATAAGGGGCTTGATCTTCAGCTATTCCTAAACAGCTCAAGTACTATATCACTCATCAACCGGGTAGTACCCGCTTCCACAGCCCCAGCGAAGTTCGTTCTTCTAGTTTAACAATATTGCGAGGCTGTAAAAGGGCCAGCCTCCGCTTGAAAATCTGATTCATCCGGATGGAAACATCCAGAAAAAGTATTTTAGGGTTGGCGTTCCTTTCCACGTAATAAGCGGTGTCTGTAAGCAGTTCACTGAGCAGTTCCAGTTGATCCAGTTCTACTACTCCAGCCAGTCGCCGGGCAGTTTCCAGTTCACGGGCCGGCAGCCGCACCTTACCGTCAGATCCGGATTGGTCACTCATAGCTTTCAACAGCGTTAGTTCCCGGAGAAAATGCAGGGCGTAACGCAGAAAATGTTTCTGATTTTCCCGACCAATACCGGAAAATTCATCGACCCAGTCCACCAATTCCACACCATTTCCGCGATAACACCGACGCAACCAGTCGAGCAATAACTGCGCATGATCATTCTCCTCCTGCCGTATAAGCACCCGGGCCTCGTTAAAATTTCCGTCCACCAACTGGGCAATCATCGTGGCCTGGTCGGCAGAGAGGCCTTCCTTTTCCACCAGTCCGGCTATTACCGAATCATCATCTAACGGAGGCACCTGAACCATCTGGCAGCGCGAGAGAATAGTATTCAGGATCAGTTCCTGCCGCTCTGCGACCAGTATAAAAACGGTATTCTCCGGTGGTTCCTCAATAAGTTTAAGTAAACGATTGCCCTCCTTACCCAAGTATTCCGGCAGCCACATAATGAGCACCTTGTAGGTACTTTCAAAGGTTTTCAGGCTGAGCTTTTTGATGATATTCAGGCATTCTTCTTTGTTGATGTTGCCTTGCTTGTTCTCTGCGCCGATGCGTTGCAGCCAGTCGTTGATCTCCTGATAAGGATTCTCCGCCATGGCATTGCGCCAATCAGCCAGGAAGTGATCGCTCAGCACATTAGTACCAACTGTAGGAAAGGAAAAGTGAAGATCCGGATGAATAAGTTTGGAAGATTTCAGGCAGTGCCGACAGCGGCCGCAGGCATCTTCGGGGCCACGATCATCACACAACAGATATTGGGCAAAAGCCAAAGCCAGGGAAAGATGCCCGCAACCGGGCGAGCCAAGCAGCAGCAGCGCATGCGGAAGCCGCTCACTGCGTAACATCTGCAACAGATCTTCCTTGGTTTTATGTTGGCCGATTACCTCCGTAAAGGTCATGATCGTTTATACTTTACGGAAAGATAAGCCCGAGTTGTCTATAGCTTTAGTGATGCTCGATAAGATCGATGATACGAGGATCGACCGGATCTACGGCGGAAGGAAAATGCGCCAGGAGTTGGCCTTTTTCGTCAAGCAGGAATTTGTGAAAATTCCATCTGACAGAAGCGCTCATTTTCCCATTCAGGGCCTTATCGGTCAGCCACTGATAAATGGGATGCGGAGCGTCCGATATTATCTTTACTTTTGCAGCAAGCGGGAAACTCACCCCGTAATTTCTCTCACAAAACTGTTGTATGGCAACTGCGTCACCGGGTTCCTGCCCTCCGAAATCATTGCAGGGGAAACCCACTACAACCAATTTATCTTTATAATACTCGTAAAGTTCCTGCAGTTGCTGATATTGAGGAGTAAAGCCACATTCGGATGCGACGTTTACCACCAATATTTTCTTTCCACTATATTCTGCAAAATCAATCTCCTCCTGACTTATTCCTGCGGCTTTAAACTGATGTATAGAACTCAAAGTTTTATCTTTCCAAGTGTTCTGAATGTAAAAGTAGTTATT
>JAGQXH010000039.1 GCA_020436695.1 Lewinella sp.
TAAAAACCTAAAATTGGTTCATTTATTTTTGCTCCGTCACTTACATTACGGTATACATGATTCATGTTTTACCGCACTTTCAAATAGGCATTAGCCAATTGCAGGCCCTGCATTTGCGTAGTCACGTAATCCCGGAGTTCCTGATAGTCGCCCTGAGCGTGACGCAGAAAACCGGAGGCCTGGCCATAGACCGCCGGTATTGTTAGTTTATTAATGTAATAGTAGCCATCCAGAAAATCCCTTACCCCTCCGGAAACAATGACCTGTCGACATTGCATACCGTCACCCAGTTCAGCAACCAGTTGGTTGGTCATGTTCACCATATCGGCGGCGCTGTGCCCTATCCGGGCCAAAGGTTCATACACCTTCTTACGAAGAGGATCACTCCGCATTAATTCCAGTTTGGAAAAGTTGGTACCACCATTGGCTGCAAAATCCACTGCGGCCAAAGGAAGCTGAAATAATTGCTTCAGACTTTCGTAGCCCATACCCTGCCCTACTTCTTTGACGATCAGCGGCACGTCCGGCAATTTCACTATCACTTCCCGAATGGTAGTGATGGGCGCCTTACGAAAGCGATCACCTTCCGGTTGTAACCATTCCTGTAAAGGGTTAACGTGTACGATCAGACCATCCGCTTTCAATTTTCCGATCAGTTCAATAATACGTTGTTCTTCTTTCTGATCGAGCAATTCCTCCACCTGGGCCACCCCCAGATTGGCAAACAGGGGAAAATCAGGGCCTATATATTGGCGAACGGCAAAATCCGGCAGGTATTCATCCGAATACAGCAGCGAACGGCAAGAACCCAGCCCCATACCCAGACCGAATTCGCCGCAGGCTCTGGCCAGGTTGTGGTTAATGGTCCGCGCTTTCGCGGTACCGCCCGTCATACTGGATACCCACATGGGCAGAGCCATCTGTTTACCCAGAAAATCGATCTCCATTTTTTCCGACGTCGGATGCGCGCTAAGCAAAGGCTCGTAATAAAAGCGCGGATCGATCTCTCCGCCGGCAACCTGGGAAGCAAAGGCCAGTTCGATGTGGTCCTGCTTGCGGGAAGCTGCGGTAGGGTCAGGATCAGCTTCTCCGGTTTTGGAAAAATGGTCGATCTGCTTTTTGTCCATGAATAATATAATGATTGATGACAGATGAATTGACGCATGCTAAACATCGGAAGCCGGGAGAAGTTTTGAGAATAAAGGGTTTGGTTCAGCCCCTTCTCCCGGCTTACCCGGTTTTTTGATCATCTGCATCAGATAAAACGGGTGCAGCAAAGTTAAAATAATTCGGGTTTTAGCTCCGGCCAAAAAATATTTGGTCGAAAATCATACTGTTTTTCAGTCAGTTAGGTTTTTGAATAGGTATTTTTTTTTAGAAAAAGCTTGTTAATTGCAAATAATAAGAATACATTTGCACCTGCTTTTTCGGAGGCTACTCCAATGCGTAACCCGATTCGCATCCGCAGGCACCGATTGAGCGACCGAAAAATGCTTTTTTTCATTTTGTAAAGCGAGCGAAAAGTGAATACGCTAAGTTATAAAACAAAATCTGCAAAGAAGGAGGAAGTCGAACGCAAATGGTATGTGATCGACGCCGAGGGAGAGGTAGTAGGTCGGGTTTGTTCCCAGATCGCGCACGTACTTCGTGGCAAACACAAACCCTCTTATACTCCGCATGTAGATACCGGTGATTACGTGATCGTGATCAATGCCGAAAAGATCCGCTTCACCGGCAACAAATGGGACCAGAAGGAATACATCACCTTCTCCGGTTATCCGGGTGGCCAGAAGCGCCGCGTTGCCAAAGAAATGCGGGACAAAAAGCCCATTGGAGTAGTGGAAATTGCCGTTCGCGGTATGTTGCCTAAAACCAAATTGGGTCGTGCTATGATCAAGAAGCTGTTCGTGTACGAAGGTGCCGAACATCCGCACGGAGCACAAAAACCGGAAACTTTAGAATTCTAATCAGGCCCACGGGCTAATCAAAATTTAATTCGAGCGTACATGGAAATGATAAATGCTACCGGGAGAAGAAAATCCTCAGTTGCTCGTGTGTACCTGACCAAGGGTGAAGGTAAAGTGACGATCAACGGACGGGAACTCAAAGAATACTTCCCGCAACCGCATATCCAAAACAAAGTGCTTGATCCTTTCCAAACCGTAGATGCCGTTAATATCTATGACCTGAAAGTCAATGTGAACGGTGGCGGTTATAAAGGCCAGGCCGAAGCCATTCGCATGGCGGTGTCCAGAGCGTTGGTAAAACTGAACGAAGACTTCCGTTCTCCGCTGAAAGGCAAAAAATACCTGACTCGTGACGCCCGCGTGGTGGAACGTAAGAAATACGGTAAGCCCAAAGCGAGAAAGAGCTTCCAGTTCAGCAAGCGTTAATGTTATTTCAATACTTAAATTCAGATGTTTCGCTCTCTGGGCGATCCGTCGATATGCAATAAAAAAATGGAAAAACCTACGTATAAAGAACTGCTTGATGCGGGGGTACATTTCGGACACCTCAAGAAAAAATGGAACCCTAAAATGGCGCCTTATATCTTTATGGAGCGCAAAGGGATCCATATCATCGATCTGAACCGTACTCTGGAAAGCATGGAACGCGCCGGTCGCGCTGCCCGTCAGATGGCAAAATCCGGCAAAAAGATCATGTTCGTTGCTACCAAGAAGCAAGCTCGTGATATCGTTTCCAAAGCGGCCCTGAGTGTTGGGATGCCTTTCGTAACCGATCGTTGGCTGGGTGGTATGATGACCAACTTCTCCACTATCCGCCGCTCGGTGAAAAAGATGCAGAACATCGACCGCATGCTGCAGGATGGTACTTTGGCCAACGTTACCAAAAAGGAGCGCCTGACGCTGACCCGCGAAAAAGATAAACTGGAGAAAGTACTGGGTGGTATTGCCAACCTGAACCGGCTGCCGGCTGCCGTATTCGTTGTGGACATCCACCACGAACACATTGCCATCGCGGAAGCTCACAAACTGGGCCTCCGCACTTTCGGTATGGTGGATACCAACTCCGATCCGAATCAGGTGGACTATGCCATTCCGTCAAATGATGATGCATCCAAATCCATCTCCATCATCACCAACTATATGGCCGACTGCATCCGTGAAGGACTGGAAGACCGCAAAGTTGCCAAAGCTGAGAAGGAATCAACAGCTAACGAAGCCTAGGTCCGGCGCTAAGGAGCAATTAACCAATTGTAAAACATTTTTAATCTAACATAGTAATGAGTGCAATTACCGCATCCGATGTAAAAAAACTGCGTGATATGACCGGCGCAGGCATGATGGATTGCAAAAAAGCCCTGGCGGAAGCCGATGGCGATTTCGACAAAGCAGTTGAAGTTCTTCGTAAACAAGGCCAGAAGTTGTCAGCCAAACGTGCTGACCGTGAAGCTACCGAAGGTGTTGTATTGGCGCTGGTGAACGATGACCGCAACCGCGGCGTGATCATTAAATTGAGCTCTGAAACGGACTTTGTAGCAAAAAATGAAGATTTCGTAAATCTGGCGCAGCAATTTGCAGAGATCGCACTCGAAAATTTCCCGGCTACCAAGGAAGAACTGCTGGCACTGCCTTACAACAATATCACCATCGGCGACAAGATCACCGAACAGGTAGGGGTGATCGGTGAGAAGATTGAAATGGCCGCTTATGAGCGTCTGCAGTCCGATATGGTGGCTCCTTATATCCATATGGGGAACAAAGCCGGTGTACTGATCGGCCTGAGCAAAGCCGATGACAGTTTCTTCGAGCCCGGCCGTGCCGTTGCCATGCAAGTAGCAGCCATGCGCCCGGTAGCAGTGGATGAGAACGGCGTGGATGCCAGCATCGTTGAAAAGGAGATCGAGATCGGAAAAGAACAGGCACGCAACGAAGGCAAGCCGGAAGCTATGTTGGAAAAAATTGCTCTGGGTAAACTCAAGAAGTTTTACAAGGAAAGCACCTTGCTCAACCAGCAATTTGTTCGAGACAACAAGATGAGCGTAGCCGAATACCTCCGTACGTTTGATCCGGATCTTACGGTAACCGCTTTCAAGCACGTTGAGCTTGGTTAATAACTGAAAAAAAAGGCGAACTGATTCTCTAGTTCGCCTTTTTTTTTGTCCGTGTATTTTATTTTTGTGATCCCGTATAGGGTATGTTTTAAACTAATGAAGGGAACTGATGTTTTTCTGAAGGGAAACTAATCTGTTCAGCGCTTCCTTAAATCCGATAGGTAGGAAATATGGCAATGAAATATAACAGGGTCTTACTGAAATTAAGTGGCGAATCTCTGATGGGCTCGCAAAAATTCGGCATTTCTCCGGAAAGATTGCAACACTACGCCTATGAGATTAAAAGCCTGACGGATCATCAGGTGGAAGTAGCCATCGTGATCGGTGGCGGAAATATCTTCCGCGGGCTACAGTCAGAGGCCAGCGGCATCGAGCGGGTACAGGGCGACTACATGGGGATGATGGCCACCGTGATCAACGGGATGGCACTTCAGAGTGCCCTGGAAAACCTAGGGATCTATACCCGGCTGGTATCCGCCATCGAAATGAAGCAGATCGCCGAACCCTATATCCGGCGTCGCGCCATTCGACATCTGGAAAAGAAACGGGTAGTGATCTTTAGCGCCGGCACAGGTAGCCCTTACTTTACAACCGACTCAGCAGCAGCTCTCCGAGCCAATGAGATCAACGCCAACGTCATCCTGAAAGGAACCCGGGTAGATGGTATCTATTCCGCCGATCCGGAGAAAGATCCGGATGCCATACGCTTCGATCGCATTTCTTTTGCCAAGGTGATCAGCAACAACCTGAGTGTAATGGATATGACGGCCTTCACCATCTGTCAGGAAAATAACCTGCCTATTGTAGTATTCGATATCAACGAGAAGGGTAATTTGTGGCGACTGGTGAGCGGAGAACCGATCGGTACTTTGGTGGAAGGGTAATTCAAAGGTACACGGTCAATTAAATAAGAGAACATTACTCTTGTTCCATTGCGTCATCGTTGCATTGAGATGGCAGCTATGAAGCAATGGAACCATGTATCAACCTAAACATATTCACTCGGCAGCATCTTATAGTGCTTTTTAAAGACTTTGCTAAAGTAGTTGGGATCATTAAAACCAACCTTATAGGCCACTTCCGCAATAGAATGGCCTTCTTCCAAAAAACGTATCGCTTTATCCATTCGTCTGTTCCGGATAAATTCGGAAGCACTGATCTGAACCACCTTTTTCATCTTCAGGTGCAGCATGGAACGGCTGATACCCATCAACTGGGATAATTCCGCAATGGTAAAATTGGGATCATTATAATGTTTCTCCACCAGTTCGGTAAGTTGATGCAGGAATTCCCGATCCTGGTTGTTGGGCGGCAAAGTTGGCGCCTCCTGAGCCTGTAAATGGGCAAACCGGCTTTGCAGATGCTTCCGGGCGATCAGGGTGTTGCCGATCAAAAGATCGAGTTCTTTCAGATTGAAAGGTTTGGTGATATAGGCATTAGCTCCCACCTTCAAACCCTCCAGCCGATTGGCTTCACTTGTCTTCGCCGTTACCAGCAGAAATGGGATGTGGCTGGTCTTTGGGTCCGATTTGATCGCTTTGCAAAGCGCTATACCGTCCATCCTGGGCATTTTCGCGTCAGAAATAATGACATCCGGAAGAGAACGCTTCACTTTTTCCAGCGCCTCACGTCCGTCGCGGGCCAGTTGTACCTGATACTTGCGGGAGAAATGTTTGTGCAGGAACTTAAGAAGGTCCCGATCGTCTTCCACGATCAACAAATGTTGCTCTTTAAGTAAATGTCCTTTTTCATCTTCGATCTCCTGAGATTCACCCATTGGGAACAGGCCCGGATGCAGTACCAACGATTTATTCCCATTAACAACAATCGGTTCTCCCGTCACTGACAGGGGTTTATGGTGAAGAGGTAGTCGGATCGTTATCGTTGTCCCCCGGCCCGGTTTACTATCCAGATGCAATCGTCCTTTGAGATACTGCACCAGGCTCTTCACCAATGCCAGGCCGATACCCGATCCACCTCTTTTATTGCGATGGTCTTCCTGGCCGCTTTGATAAAAAGGAGTAAAGACCAGTTCGCTGTTTTCTTTATCGATCCCACTGCCGGTATCGGACACCGACAAATACAATTCTTTCTGATCAGGAATCTCGCCGGAAGATCGAACCTCTACCCCTAAACTCACCTCCCCCTCCTTATCGGTGTGCTGCACAGCATTCGAAAGAAGATTGGTCACGATCATTTCCAATTTGTCGGGATCGAAATAACAGTGGTATTCGCTGAGGTTACTCCTGAAATGATGTATGATCTCCCGGTCCTCGAACAAGGGAGCGAAAGCCGAAAAAGTATCCCGAAGGAACAGGATGATGTCTCCTTTGCTTAGGTTCAGAGAAGTGTGGTTCGTTTCAATTTTACGGAACTCCATCAATTGTTCTACCAGATGATGCAGCCTATTGGCATTTCTTTTGACGGAAAGTAGTTCATCGGGATGCGTCGGTCGGGCCGAAGCAGGCTGCAGGAATTTTTCGATGGAAGCAATGATCAGGGTCAGCGGCGTTTTAAACTCATGTGATATAAAGGTAAAGAAGTCGAGTTTGTGCTGATTGATCTCCCGGATCTTTTCATTTTCCAGTCGTTCCATTTGTACCGCCAGTTTTTGCTGATGTACAAAGCGGACAAAACGGGAATACAGAAAGATCAGGAGTACAAAAAACAAACTATAGATCAGGATCGCTTCCCGGCTTTGCCAAAAAGGCGGCAGAACGGTCAGGTTGATGGACCGTTCACTGAAGCTGCTACTGTTCCTGCCGCTGGATGCACGCAGGTGGAACACATAATCTCCCGGCGAAAGATTAGTATAAGTAGCGGTCTGCTTATTCCCTACCTCATTCCAGTTCTCTTCAAAACCTTCCAGGTAATAGTCGTAATGGTTGTTCCCTTTGGAAGCATAATTAATGCCGACGTATTCAAACGTGATGACATTCTGTGAATACCGGAGCACCAGGCGGGAGGTTTGGTCGATATCCTGTTCCAGGATGCCCTTCGGTTCTACGGGTACCTCTTTATTGAAAAGTTTGAATTTCGTAAAATACAGGCCCGGTGCCGGTGTGTCCCAGCGGGTGCTGTCCGGATGAAAATAATTCAGGCCGTTTACCGATCCGAAGTACATCCAGCCCTGCTCGTCGCGATAAAATGATTTAAAATTGAACTGATTGTCAGACAGCCCGTCAGCAGTTGTAAAGTGTTCAAAGGTGCCGTTCTCCGGCTGATACCGGCACAGCCCCTTATTGGTGGTAAGCCACAGGTATTGCTGACCGTCTTCCAGAATACCGTACACATTATTGTTTGGCAGACCATCAGTCTGGGTAACCGCAGTGAAGTGCTCAGCAGTGGGATCATAACGGATCAAACCACCGTTCAGGGAACCAAACCACAAAATTCCGCGGCTGTCCTCAAAAGCACTGATGATCTGGTTGCAAGCCAGTCCGTGTTTGTTTTCTTCCGCTTTAGCAAAATGGACCAACGCTCCGCTGGCCGGACGATAGCGATAGATCCCCGACCAGCGTGAGCAGAACCACAGGTCGCCGCGCTGGTCTTCCAGAATATCGTAGATAAATTTATTCCCCAATACTTCGGGCCGGAAAACGGTGAAACGGTCTTGTTGATAATCATAGAGGTTCAATCCTCCCTGTGTACCTATCCACAACTGACCACCGCCATCCTGTAACAGGGAATACACGTAATCATTGGACAAAGAGTGCGGGTCTGCTTTGTTATTCTTATAAATGCGTATGCTACCGGTTTGCGGATCATAACGATTGAGACCTCCAAGAAAGGTACCGATCCATATGTATCCCTGCTTGTCCTGATGCAGGGCATGTACATTATTGCAACTCAGCCCCTCTTTCCATTCATTACCACTTTGCAAATACCGGTACTGCTGTTGTTTTTTATCATAGATGGTAATGCCTCCATCCTCCGTACCGATCCACAACCGGCCCTGGTCACCTTCCATCAGTTGGCTGACGGCTTTTCCACTGATCGATCTGCCCGGTTCGGCGGGTAACATTTTATAAAACCCCTGCCGGTAAGGTTTTCCATAATTCAGCCCTCCAAAATAAGTACCGATCCAGGCCATTTGATCCCGGCTGAAAAAAATGGAATAAATGGATTTGTCCGAAAGCGAATTGGGTTGGGTGAAGGACTGTGTAAGATGCTGAGCTGTTCTTTCTTTCTTATCATATACGAACAGCCCCAGCTCGGTACCCAGCCAGAGCTTCTGGGCAGGATCTTCAGCAATTGCCCGAATGACATTAGCCTCGATCAGATTTTCGCGATGGGACAGCGAAACGTATTCAAATTCATCCCGTTCCGGGGAATAAGTGAACAGTCCGCGATTGGTGACCAGCCAGATCTGATTTTCGCTGTCTTTGTAGATCTTATGCAGGGTGTGTCTTCGTCCTTCAGCAATGAGGTGTTTTGGAAAAACCGGCTGGTAAGTCTTGATCTGTTCTCCCAGATGATTGATCAACAACACCTCATCGTTTAAGACCAGCCAGTAGACATTCGTCTTGAAATTGCAGATCGATCTGGCTCCCGGCTGATCGATGATCTGTCGAATTTTTCCGGAAGGTTCCAGGCGAAAGAGTCCTTTTTGTGCGCAAATAAAAATTACGCTGTCCTTCGCCTCATAGATCTCGTTTATGATACCATCCGGACTCCCCTCCTCGCTGAGTGGTACGAAAACATCCTGAGCAGGTAAATATTTGCAGGCTCCATTTGTAGTGCCTACATAGAGTTGGTCCCCCGTGGCCAGCAAACTTTGGATCTCATTGCTGGGCAGACCGGTCTCGGTATAATAAGTTTTCAGGTCATAACTATCGTAGCGGTTTAACCCTTCCCGCGTACCTATCCACATAAAACCACGCTGGTCTTGAGTAATGGCATACACCGTACTGTGGGACAAACCCTGCCGGGTGCTGATGTGCTCGAAATCCAGTTTTTGAGCCTGGAGAACAAGGCCGCTTAATACCAGAAAAAATGTTGAAAGAATGGATTTCATCGTACGTTTTTACCTGTCACGAAAATTTCTACAAAAAACACCGGGAGCATCTGGACAAATGATCAATCCATAAGGAGGAATGTTGTATAGTCTCTCCTTTCACACCCTTCATAGACAAATTTACTATTGGATTGGATAAAATTACAGTTTAGCCTTCAAGGAATCAGCTAACATTGGCCATATTTTTTAAGACAACTGACAGCTATTTCCAAAAAATATGCTGTTAAACAATCTTCTGATAAAATTTTATGCCAAAAAAAGATATGCATCAGTCGCTGATTTTTGCAAGGATCAATAGCTGTTTAAAGGCCCTACATACAAGGCAATTAGACAATTCTACTGCTACTATTGATCAGCCTGGCGACAAATCACACAAAAAACCCTTTACTGTAGTAATGAATCCATTAAAACTAATAATGGCGGTCGCAGGCCTGCTTGTACTAACTACATCAACGGCACAGGAGCCATCCGAACAGGAAGTCCTTAAATATAGTATGTCGTCAAAATGGGCGGATCAGGTAAACTCCGATCAGCCATGGAATGCGTATCCCCGCCCTCAGATGCGACGGGCAGACTGGACAAACTTAAACGGCCACTGGGACTATGCCATCACCGAAAGATCTGAGCAATTACCCCAACGATACGACGGAGAAATATTGGTGCCTTTTCCGGTAGAGTCGGCGCTCAGCGGTGTCAAAAAACTGGTAGGGCCAGAAAAACAGCTGTGGTATCACACTAGTTTCAACCTTCCTTCTGCTACTGCCAATGAGATCTGGCAGCTACATTTGGGAGCCGTAGACTGGGAAGCCACCGTCTATGTGAACGGAAAAGTGGTAGGTAGCCACAAGGGAGGATACACGCCTTTCTCCTTCAACATCTCACCCTATCTGAAAAAGAAAGGGAAACAGGAACTGGTCGTCCGGGTGTGGGATCCCACCGATGCCGGTACCCAGCCCCGGGGCAAACAGGTGCGCGACCCCAAGGGCATTTGGTATACCCCGGTTACCGGGATCTGGCAGACGGTATGGCTGGAAAAAACACCCGCCGATCATATCCTTTCAATAAAGACCATACCGGATATCGACCGGAATCGACTCGGCATTGAACTAAGAACTTCGGCTCTGTCGCAGGCGGTAAACGCGCGACTTTCTATCCGGTCAGAGGGGCATGAAGTAGCTAAAGCAGAGTTACCGCTCCCAATCGGCAGTCATATGGGTGGGCTGGAAATAGCACTGCCCAATGCCCGGCTCTGGTCACCCGAAGATCCTTTCCTCTATGACCTGGAACTGGAACTGTATACTTCTTCCGGGAAACTGATCGACCGGGTAGAAAGCTACTTCGGTATGCGTAAGATTTCCCTGGGGAAAGATCCCAATGGTTATACCCGCATAATGCTAAATAATCAGCCCGTCTTTCAGTTTGGACTGCTCGACCAGGGCTGGTGGCCCGACGGATTGTACACCGCTCCAACGGAGGAAGCGATGATGTTCGATGTGGAAATGACCCGGGATCTCGGATTCAATATGTTGCGGAAACACGTCAAGGTAGAACCGGCCCGCTACTACTACAATTGCGACCGGATGGGCATGCTGGTCTGGCAGGATATGCCTAACGGCAATTATTTCAATGAGCTGCGGGTAGCGCCGGGTGATGAGCAGGACGCAGGACGGCCATTAGCCTCCGCGCTACAGTTTGAAGCGGAACTAAAGGAAATGATCGACTACTTCCATGCCTTTCCTTCTATTGTTACCTGGGTACCGTTTAATGAAGGTTGGGGTCAATACGATACCAAACGCGTCGCCGACTGGGTGAAGAACTACGATCCCAGCCGCCTTTGCATTGCACCCAGCGGCTGGGCCGATCGCGGTGCAGGAGACATTATCGATGTGCACCTCTATCCCGGGCCCGGTATGGAAGCTCCGGAAAAAGATCGGGCCTCGGTGTTGGGGGAATTCGGAGGACTGGGGTATCCGGTTCTGGAACATATGTGGTGGGATAAACGCAATTGGGGCTACCTCACCTTTCAGGACCAGGCCACCCTGGAAAGCCGCTTCAGCGCTCTGATCAACGATCTGGCAGGATTAAAAAGCTGTGGTCTTTCAGCAGCAGTATACACCCAGACGACCGATGTGGAAGGAGAGGTCAACGGCATGATGACCTATGACCGTAAAGTGATCAAGATCGCTCCGGAAACCACCCAAAAATTGTTTGCCCAACTATACCGGCCGGCCTGGAATAAACGTACGCTGCTAGAGGATGCTGAAGCGGAGGCCCAAATCTGGAAAATCAGTCGGGAAAACCCGGCAGCTGATTGGCAAAAACCAGAATATGATGACGTTTCCTGGCAAACAGTCACTGCACCGCTTAGTTCTTTCGACAATCCCTTCTTACCTACCGCCTCGGAGTGGGGGCAGGAAGAGACGCTGTATCTGCGACGCAACTTTTTCCTCAGCGAAAATTATACGGACATCAACCTCAAGTACTATCTGCACCGGGCTGAGATGGAAATATTCATCAATGGGCAACCAGTGACTCAATTGCAACATGAAGGGGGGCGTAAGCGACACTATACCAACACATTAGTCCGTGGAGCCGATGCCTACCTGCGGAAAGGGCGCAACGTGATCGCTGTCCATTTAAAGCGCCAGGCTGAAGATTGCACTTTCGACCTGGGGATCTTCTCAGCTGCTTTGGTGAAAAAGATACCGCAAAGACAGCCCGGGCAAAATGACGACAACCGAACCGGTGGCCACTAATACTCTGCCGGTTTGGAATCCCAACAGGGCTAAAGAATAATTATCAACTACATTCAGAGATACTGCAATATGTTTCGTTTACCAGGCTTCCTTACCTTAATACTATATATCATCTGGTCGACTACTTTGTCGGCCCAGGAAGTGGGTGTGAATTTCAACGAGCAACTGGATTTTGTAAACATTGAAGACCTGCAACGAACGGAAGCCTATGAATTGTTTCGTGAATACGAGCAAATTGCGGTTGCTACTTATGCCTACCGGCAGTCCTTTCCTTCAGCCGAAGATTTTACGTCCGAACACGATCCCTGGACACTGAATGGTCTATACATGAACCGAACGGTGGTTCCCGATTCATTGGGCCGATTTCAGTTCAATTACACCTTCATGGATGATTTCCATCGAATACAGGGCATTACTACAGACATTATCAGGCCACAAGAATCGGAAGTGAAGGTCGCTATCGCCCCCAATCCATTTGGCCGCTGGCTCTCCATAGACCTGCCGACGGCATTCGGCCGAACCCGACTACACCTTTTCAATGTACACGGACAATTGATCTACCAAACCCATCTTACCAGCGGCGTACAACGATTGAATATTGGTGACCTCCTGCCCGCAGGTTGGTACCTGTTGGATCTTCGGGGGCAAAATGGTATCCATCAACAAATGAAATTGATCCACTCAAATCCTTTACATTATTAATATGCACTACTTATGAAACGACAACAAATATGGAACTTTTTGGGCCTTCCGCTAATTGGGTTGATCTGCTTTTTCTGGAATTCTTCCGAGGCAGCAGCTCAGTCCAGAACGGTGAGCGGAACTGTTATCTCTGACGAAGAATCCATTGCTTTGCCCGGGGTAAATATTTTGATCAAGGGAACAACCACCGGCACAGTGACTGATTTTGATGGTCATTATTCGCTCAGTGTACCTTCATCCGAATCTATCCTGGTATTCAGCTACACTGGTTATCAGGAACAGGAAACGGTTGTCGGTGACCAAACTATGATCGACATCACGTTGGTCACCGATGTTAAAGCACTGGACGAAGTAGTGGTTGTGGGCTATGGTACAACTAAAAAAAGCGATCTCACCGGCTCAGTAGTATCTCTGAAATCCGATGAACTCACTCCGGGAGCCAATGTATCGGTCGAGCAATTATTACAGGGGCGGGCTGCCGGCGTACAGATCTTTCAGAAAAGCGGAGAGCCGGGCAGTGCAATGTCCATAAAAATACGAGGTGCCAATTCCATCTCAGCCGGAACGGAACCGCTCTATGTCATCGATGGAATGCCGGTGAATAACGGAGCCGTGATCTCCGGTACCGGCAACGGCTTCGTGGGCAACCAAAACCCGAGAAACCCGCTAAATGCCTTAAATCCAAATGACATCGCATCGATCGAGATCCTCAAGGATGCTTCCGCTACGGCCATCTACGGCTCCCGTGGTGCTAATGGTGTGGTATTGATCACCACCCGATCCGGGCAGGAAGGAAAAATGAAAGTTTCTTACGACGGCTACTACGGTGTGCAGTCGATCGCCAATCAACTGGAAGTGTTGACTCCGACGCAATACCGGGACGTGTTGAATGCCATCATTGAAGACGGAGGTGGCAATGCCGGAGAGGAAGTCACCGGGATCATGGGCAATGGTACCGACTGGCAGGCGGAGTTGTTCCGGGATGCTCCCATTCAAAACCACAACCTCTCCTTTTCCGGAGGGGCAAACAATACCAACTATTTTGTATCACTCAACTTTTTTGATCAGGACGGTGTGGTGAAATACTCCGGTATGGAGCGTTATAACGCCCGGGTGAATCTGACGAACAAGATCAAAGACAAGTATGCTTTCGGTGTCAATCTCAATTCCTCGTACATCAAAGACGATTTCGTTTCGAACGGGGTTGGGCTTAATGAGAACGGAGGTGCACTTTACGCGGCGATCAATTACGATCCCACTATTTCGATCTTTGAAGATAACGGCATCCGGTATCGTCGTTCTCCCTTCATCACCATCGACAACCCTATTGCCCTGGCAGTAGGAGAACAGGCAGTTGCGGAGACTTTCCGCACTTTCGGTACGGTCTATGGCGAGTATTTCTTCACACCGGCCTTTTCGGCCAAGATCAAACTGGGAGGCGATGTCAACAGCAGCCGGCGGGACGTATGGATCGACCCGCTTTCTCTGGACGGTGAACAAAATAATGGTATTGCCACCATCATCACCGGAAGAAGGGATTATTACCTGACCGAAGGTACCCTCAATTACAACCAGACCTTCGGTAAGCATGCTTTTAATGCGGTGTTAGGGACTACGTATGAGTATTTTGGTTCGCAAAGTTTCAACGGCAACGGCCGGGGCTATACACTGCCGGATCTGACCACCGATGCTATCGGATCGGGAGATCCCTCCCTCAATCAGATCGGCAGTGGGCGACAAAATGCTAAATTGGTCTCTTACCTGTCCCGGATCAATTATTCACTGGATGACAAATACCTCTTTACCGTTTCCCTTCGGGCAGACGGCTCTTCCCGCTTCGGAGAAAATAACCGTTTCGGCTTTTTCCCCTCCGGTGCCTTTGCTTGGAAGATCCATAATGAACCTTTCTTCGGTGGAGACGGCCTGTTGAGTACTCTGAAGTTTCGTGCCAGTTACGGGGCTATCGGTAATCAATCTATTGCCAACTACATTTTCCTTTCCACCTTCAATACGGGTCGGGATGTCGTATTGGATGGGCGCCGGATCACCACGCTGCAGCCCACCCGGAGCCCCAATCCGGACCTGAAGTGGGAAGCCACCAAGCAGTTGGATGTGGGTTTTGACTTTGGTCTGTGGAAAGATCGGATTACCGGTTCTGTAGAATATTACCAGAGTAAGACGACCGACCTGTTACTGGGGGTTCCCAAACCACCCAGTACCGGCTTCGAAAGCCGTACCGAAAACCTGGGTGCTATCCAGAACACCGGCATTGAAGTGGTGTTGGACGGCCGGGTAGTAGCAAGCAGAAATTTTGACTGGAATATAGGTTTCAACTTTTCTACCATAAAGAACGAAGTGCTGGACATCGGCGAGGCCGATCAGATCCTGACCGGTGGGCTCGGTTTTGTCTCTAATGCCTCCATTATTCGCAAAGGTGATCCGCTTAATTCATTTTACGGCTACGAAGTGGCGGGCGTCTGGCAGGAAAATGATGACTTCAGTGTTACCGTCGATAATGTAGCTCCCGGCGACCTCAAGTACGTAGATCAGAACGGGGACGGCACCATTAATGATGCCGACCGGGTGATCATCGGAAAACCTTTTCCGGATTTCACCTGGGGTTGGACCAATACCTTCACCATTGGCGGCCTGAGCATCAGCGCCTTCCTGGAAGGGGTACACGGCGTAAGCATGTTGAGCAATAACCTGGTGGATACCTATTTCCCGATCAATTTTCGGCGGAATAAAGTAGCTGAGCCTTATCTCAACCGATGGACCCCCAACAATCCGACTAACGAATATCCCTCTTTTGTCAATCCTACGGCACAGGGACAGCGGGTGGTCAATACCAAGACCGTAGAGGATGCTTCTTACATCCGCCTGCAATCCGTCCGAGTTGGTTATGACGTGCCGATGAATAACAACTTCATCGACCGCCTGAATCTGTACGTTACGGCCAGTAATCTGTTTACGATCACTGATTACACCGGTGTTGATCCGGCAGCCAATGCCAGCGGCAGTAATGTATTGCGGATCGATTACAACACTTATCCCTTTGCCCGAACCTTCATTTTTGGCGTAAACGTGTCATTCTAAAAAAGAGCAATCATGAAAAAGATCATAAAATATAGTTGGAGTCTGCTACTGACTACCTTTCTTTTACTAGGCTGTGAAGATATTCTCGATGTAACACCTCCCGGAGAATTTGCACCGGGTAACGTACTGCAAAATGAAGCAGGACTGACGGCGCTGCTGTATTCAGCTTACGAATTTTCAAACTACTCCAATGGCCCGATGAAAGACATTATCAACATGACGGAAGTCTGTACCGATATGGCTTTCAATACCGGCGGAGGTGAAAACAGAACCTTGTCTCTGCTCATCAATTTCACCTGGGATCCTTCCGTCGACTGGTTCAGATCCGATTTCTGGACGCAGCCCTACAATGCCATCCGGGATGTCAATATCGTATTGGAAAGCCTGGAAAGTGCGGATATCAGTGATGCCATTCGGCGGCAGTTCCAGGCGGAAGCCCGCTTTATCCGGGCCATGGAATACGCCGATCTGTATAATTGGTTCGGGACCGTCCCCTTGCGTACCAGCAGCGAGCAGCCGGCTGAACTGGCGAGAGCTTCGGAAGCGGAAATGTTGGACTTCATCGAAAGTGAGCTGGAAGCCGTGATCCCGGATCTGCCCATGCCCGGAGAAGAACCTCAATACGGCCGGGCCCATAAAGGAGCCGCACTGGGCGTTCTGACCAAATTTCTACTCAATACCAAGCAATGGCAAAAGACGGCCGATGCCGCACAGCGTCTGATAGCGCTGAATTACTATGAGTTGTATCCGGTATACCGGGAATTGTTCCGGGTAGAAAACGAGGGGAACCGGGAAATGATCTTCGTTCATCCGGCCCTGAATGAACAACCCTACGGGTGTTTGTTCCCCAATGGAGCCTACCCTCCCGGCTTCAAGTCTTCACCGAAGATCCCCGAATTCACCTGGACTTCCGCAATGGCCAACTGGGCCACCCAATACCGCCTGCGTGATGAATTCGTGGATTCCTTCGACCGCAGTGATGCCCGTTTCGAGTTAATCATTGAAGAATACGAAAATCAGGGCGGTAACATGGTTAATCTGCGCAGTCAGGTGGATAATGCCCGGAGCCTGAAATATTTTGACAACAACCAAACCGCCAATTTCTCCGGAAATGACTATCCCCGGATCCGCTATTCGGATATATTGCTTTCCCGGGCAGAGGCACTCAATGAACTGAACGGCCCCACACAGGAGGCCCTGGATCTGATCAATCAGGTAAGAGAACGCGCGGGTGTTGCCGCACTGACTACCACAGAAGCTTCTTCTAAAGATGCATTCCGGGATCTGATCCTGCAGGAAAGAGGCTGGGAGTTTGTATCCGAAGCGAAGCGACGGGAAGATCTGATCCGGCACGGCAAATTTATCAGTCTGGCCCAGGCCAGAGGGGTGAATGCGCAGCCGTACCACGTGCTCTTCCCAATACCGGAAGCAGAGATCGTTGCCAATCCGGCAGTGGAGCAAAATCCGGGCTATTCGAACTGATGAGTTTCCAAGGGGCGAAGAAGTGTTTTTCACCGCGAAGGGCAAAGGCCACAAAGTTTCGAAAAGATCTTAGCGTTCTTTTCCTCTCCGCGGTGAAAAATATATCCAGTTCAGTTAGCCTGCTTCCAACACGCGAAACACCGCTAACTTACCACAGTCCTACTCATCTGAGAAACACAATTGATTAGATGAACAAACAATGTGGATTCGATTTTTATTCACCCCGCCAGGATGGACTGGCCGGACACGTTCGGGCCTTTTTAGCAGATACCGAAACAGTAGAAAAACGCAAATAAGATGGAGCTAAAAAATATAGCCTGGCTGCTTTGTTCATGTGTTCTTCTACTGGTTTACAGTCAGATACAGGGACAGGAATACGGTGCCAATTTCAACCATAATCCGGAGATCATCGATTTTCATTATCTGGAAAGATCCAAAGTAGAGTGGATCCGTACTACGCCCCGAATATTGGACTATATCAACGGAGAACTAGATGTAGAGACTGATCCCGGCCTGGGCAAAGTAGTGGAAGCCGGAGAAAAAGGCTATAAGATCGCCTTTGGCTTCCGCTGGGATTTCAAAAGAGAACACATGTCCATTCCGGAACCGGGGTCTTGCGAGGAGAAGTTGCTATTCGTCTTTGCTACCCGGATACTGGAGCGGGTCGGTCCGCATACCGATATCTTTAAACTGGGTAATGAACCTAACCTGGAAACACTGGACGCAGATATGCAGCCCGATGAAAGCGGAGAAATACCGCTGGTCGTTTTTACCGAACGCTTACTCAGCGAGGTAGTTTTACCTTATTATGGACGCCACCCGGAGTTGTCACAACCGGATATCTATGTGGGTTCTCTGCCCGCCTTGTTTGAAACCAGGCAGCAGGCCATACCTGGTGTCAACGGCCTGATACAACTCGCGCAAAACGACGATCGGATTACCGGTCTGGCCCTGCATTTGCATATTGCGGACACCTCCGAGATCGACCGCTCTTTCCGTTACGCACGACAGTTGATGCCGGACAAGCCGATCATCGTCCCCGAATGGTCATTGCACCGAATGTACCGCAAACATCTGAGTGAGACGATCGGGAACAATCCGGCCGGTGTAGCATTTGCCCGAAATTACAGACGTGATCCCAACTGGAAATTGTACGACTGGTTCACTGAAGCCAATAGTAATCGGATCAGCTCCGAAGAATGGCTGGCGCTTTTTCGGACCCGTACTTGGTTTCCCGGGCATTACATGCGCATTTACGCCGAAAAGTACCGGCAGTACGGAGTGGTACTGGCTACTTTCCCCTTGCTGCAACAATCCTGCCCACGCCAAGTAAATGCCGATTCACCCGCCTGGTTCATTAATCCCCTATTCTGTCAACATTCGCTGGAACTGGAAGAAGAGAGTGATTACTCACCCAACCCATTGGTCTTTGATGATTTTCTTAAGCTGGTTCAAAACGGCAAATCCAGGAAGTCTCCTCCGGCGCCCTTATTCATCGACCCCAATTATCACGGCTCCTGCGATCCGGAAGTTGTATGGAATGCATCCGACCAACTCTGGTACATCTACTATACGGCGCGCCGGCCGGCATTGGAGAATACCTGGCTGCAAACCCCCATTGGAGTAGTAACTTCTCCGGATCTGATCCAATGGACCTTCCGGGGTTACTGTCGTTTTGACGGAGAAGGAGGTAAAAAGGATGCTTCTGCGACCTACTGGGCACCGGCCATCGTAGCCCATGAAGGGAAGTTACATCTATTTGCCACCTTTAAGGAAGATACCACGACCGCGCTGGGCCCCTGGGGCGGTCCGGGACGGATCGTACACTATGAAACGCCCCTCAACGATCCCGTCAACGGATGGAAAATAGTCGCGAATTTGCACGATACTACGCTGAATACCATCGATGCGACTGTGTACCGGCAGGAGGGTCTGTTCCATCTGTGGTTCAAGGGAAGAAAAAAAAGTGCAAAACAGGATCAGTTATATCATCTTACCAGTAAAGATCTTTATCATTGGGAGCCGGCAGAGCTGGTCCCCAGTGACGTATTTAATTCATCGGCCACCGGTTCGGACTTCGAGGAAGCGCCTTATGTTTTCGAGTGGCACGGCAGGCACTGGCTGATCACCGATCCCCATCTTGGTTTATTCGTTTACAGCAGTGATGATGGCAGTAAATGGAACTTTCAGGGTACCATGCTCAGAGAGGGCGGTAAGCGCGCCCTGGATAATAACATGGCCCGCCATTGCAGTGTAGCACTGGTAGGAGATCGCGCGTTCATCTTTTATCACGTGGAGCCCTGGCGGCGCTATGATCTGGAACAGAAAAAAGGAAAGGAACGGGTTCGGATCTTCCAGCAGCCCCTGAAGAATCGTCGTAGTGTCCTACAGATAGCAGAGCTGAAAATAGTTGACGGGAAACTCATATGCGACCGCGATCAACTTATTGAATTGCCAACGACAGAACAGAACTGATCTTATGACCACTTTAAACAACTTTCATAATAGCGTAAGCCGTTTTTCGGATAACGGGCGCCCGATGAATTTACCCGGGATAGTGGTCAGCCGCTGCCGAATCGAAAACGACCTCGTCCTTCCAAGGCTGAAATGGGGCTTTGAGTCCCACTTCATACAACAACTTAATATGTAATCCATGATGAGTTTACCTTTTTTGGGAAAAAGAGCCCCCTATTTGTTACAACTTATTATCAGCGCGTGCCTATTGGGTGTTACTGCCTGCAAAAGTTCCCTGCCGGAGACCACAACCACTACCGGGCTACCAATTGCCGAACGAATTGCGGCTCACGATTCCGCCGTCCATATCCTGGATGACTGGATCCGGGACCCTTATATCTACCTGGCGGATGACGGTTATTATTACCTGACGGGCACCACCGTCCAACCAAATGATCCACGCGAGAGATCAGAGCCTTACAATACCGGCCTTCCGGCTACCTCCAGTGAGAACCAACGTACGCCAAGCATGGTAGGCTACAGCATCCGGGTCTGGCGCAGCCCGGACCTGATCGATTGGGATTATGTGGGAGAGCCCTTTACACTCGATCAGGGATACTGGGCACAAACCGATCCCGCTGCTTTTGCCGATACCCCAAAAGAAGAATGGCATCTTTGGGCCCCGGAACTCTATCATGTGGATGGCTACTGGGTGTATGTGCACACCACGCCCGCACCCGTAAAGGGTGGAGCCAATCTCGTGGTGACCACGAATAATACGATGAATGGACCATTTGCCTTCCCCATGGGAGCCGAGATGCGCGGCAAACACGATCCTTCGCTGTTTCGGGATGAGGACGGCTCCTGGTATTTGCTCTGGGGCAACACCCAGATCGTACCGTTGAAGCCTGGTTTTTCAGGACTGGCCGGAGAGCCGAAACGCATCGATCCGGCAGACCGGAAGATCGGTCACGAAGGAGCCACGCTGCGAAAAATAGGGAACAAATATGTACATTTCGGCACGGCCTGGTCTACCGATAAGATGCGGAAAGGTTCCTACAATCTGTATTATTGCACCGCTGATAATCCAATGGGGCCGTACGGAGAGCGCCGGTTCGCCGGCCGTTTTCTGGGGCACGGCACTCCTTTTCAAGACCAGCAGGGGCGTTGGTGGTGTACCGCTTTTTTCAACGCCAATGAGCCGCCGCTGGATGATGCCGGTATTCAGGATAGAGACCTCAGTAATACAGCACTGACGATCAACCGAAAAGGGACAACGCTTGTCCCCCTGGAAGTTCGAATACTCGACGACGGGGAGATCTTCATCCGGGCTAAAGACCCAAGATACCGCAATCCTGGTCCGGACGAAGCACAGGAATTTGGGCTGGAATAGACTATTAGCTTTTGACTTGCTGCTTGTCTTAGTTCATGTAAGTCGTTAGTCATCAGTCAAAGAGAGAAATCCTAAAATGTGGCATTATAAGACAAAATGACCAGGATCGAAGCCGTGATTTAACAGCAAGCCAGAGCAATACATTTCATTTTACTACGCACATGATGGACTGACGACTTATGACTGACGACTAACAACTAGGAATAATTACTGAATTTGAAAACATAAATGATGTTAAACCACACTTCGAAAGTATTACTGGGGGTTCTCCTACTCTTTTCATCCCTCATAATGAACGCCCAATCCGAAAAGCCCAATGTGTTGTTCATTCTGGTCGACGACCTGAAACCCAATCTGGGTATTTACGGAGATCCCATAGCGATAAGTCCGAACATCGATGAACTGGCCCGGATGGGCACCCGCTTCAATAAGGCCTACTGCAACCAGGCGGTCTGCGGCCCTTCCCGCTATAATCTGCTGCTGGGGGCCCGCTCCACCAGCACCGGTTTCTACAACTTCGGTAAACAATTCAGAGATCTATATCCGAATGCCGTTACCCTACCACAATATTTCATGAACCACGGCTACCACACAGAATCTATGGGAAAGGTATTCCACATCGGTCACGGGAATACGAATGATGAAGCATCCTGGAGTATTCCACACCACAAGGAAAAAGTGATCGAATATCTGCTTCCGGAAAGTACGCACCGCCAACTGACCCGGGAAGAGGCCTTTTTTGAAAACACTAGAATGTATCTGGAAGACACGCCATCCAATAAACAACTTCCGCGCGGGGCTGCCTGGGAAATGCCCGATGTTGTGGACGAAGCCTACGCAGATGGGCGCGTGGCGCGGCACGCCATTGATCGCTTGCGCGAGCTGGCAAAATCCGATCAACCATTCTTTATGGCGGTGGGTTTCGCCCGGCCACATCTCCCTTTTTGTGTACCCAAAAAGTATTGGGATCTTTATGATCCGGGACAACTACCAATGCCGGAGTTTGAAGAAGCTCCGGCGAATGCCCCCGATTTTGCCGGTAAAAGGAATGGAGAGATCTCCCAATTTAAACCGATACCGGAGACTACGGACGGCCCCTACGAGAAAACGTTGACCCGGCAGCTGATCCACGGCTATTATGCCAGTCTGAGTTATATGGACACCCAGCTGGGGAAAGTCATCGATGAGCTTAAAAGACTGGGGCTTGACAAAAATACCATCATCGTACTCTGGGGAGACCAC